>JBBQDJ010000043.1:0-13768 GCA_038319595.1 Verrucomicrobiales bacterium | reverse complement strand
ATGGAGCCGACCTTGGAGGGAATCACTGAGATCGAACAGGATCTCGCGGAGATTGCCAGTGCGTTTGAAGGCAAGTCCGATGGCTGGGGCTGCATGGAGGTCATCAAACCTCAAACCACGTGAAAATAAGCGGACTTCATCATCTTGCGGTGATCTGCTAGGGTTGCCGATCGAGTTGGATGAAGCGTAAGCCGCGTGTAATCTGTTCCGGCTGTGTCAGCCGATAACGGAAGCATTGGAACCGACTGAGACAGCCGGGACACGTTCCAAAACGATCAATCTTCCTCGAACTTGCGAGCGATGAGATCTGCGATGGCTTCGAGAGCGGCGACTTCATCCGAGCCGTCGGCACTGACGGAGATGACGGAGCCATGACCGGCGGCAAGCATCATCAGACCCATGATACTCTTGCCATCGACTTCCTCACCATCCTTCTCAACGAAGATGTCCGACTGGAAACGGTTGGCGGTCTTGACGAATTGTGCCGCAGGGCGGGCATGGATGCCGAGTTTGTTGAGAATGGTGAAATCTTTTTTGGCCATGAGAGTCGGCGGTCGCCGGGCGGAATGTAGAAACTCAATCGGATGGCTCCAAGGCTAAAATTGTGGAAGAATTTCCGAAAGACGGTGAGGGATGGTCACGAAAAAGCCGGACCGCTTTCACGGGCCGGCTTTCGAAAGTTCAAGGAGCTTGCGACCGATCAGGGAAGCAGGTTGATCGCGCGGGATTGCTTGATCGCGTTGTTAATCTTGCGGTGAAGCTTCGCAGAGACTCCGGTGACGCGGCGCGGCAGGATCTTGCCGGTCTCCGTGGTGAACTTGGTGAGAAGCTCTGGATTCGTGGCGACGACGAGATCGGCTGGGATGTCATGCCGACGACGCGGCATCATGCGGTTCGCCTTACGGAAATTGATACGGCGCTGGATAGTTTTGGGCTCGGACATGGGATCGGAAGCTGGTGTTAGCGGAGTTCGCGGTGAAGGGTGCGGCGCTTGAGGAAGTGATTGAATTTCACTTTCTCCAGACGACCTGGCGTGCGGAGGCTCTTCTTGTTACGCGTGGTGACGTAACGGGAAGTCGGCTTGCCCTCGGCTTTCGCTTCGGTGCATTCTAAAATAATAATCTCGCGTGGCATGAGTAGGAAATTGAAGGGGGGCGGATGTTGCTTTAATCGTCGTCTTCGTCAAGAGAAACTGTTTCGGAATCTTCATCTTCGATGTAATTGCCTCCACTGAAGCCCACTTCGTTGGACGGACGGAAGCGGCGGTTGCCGTATTCTTTCTCCCATTGGGCTTGGCATTCGACGGTGAGGCGGGCGAAGGGAATGGCTTCGAGGCGGGCCTGTGGAATTTTCCGGGATGACATTTCGCAAATGCCGTAGGAACCGGCCTGGATGCGACGCAGCGCCTGCTCGATTTCGTAAAGTGCGTCCTGTTCCTTGGCCAAAACGGAGAGAGCGAAGTCGCGGTCATAGGCGTCGCTTCCGGCATCGCCTTGGTGTTGGCCGCTGCCTGAGGCTTCGGATCCCTCCGGGGCATTGCGGATGGTGTCGCGGGCCATGCCGGAAACGGCATCCACGAGATCATCGCGCAGATCCAAGAGGCGTTGGCGCTGTTTCTGGACGAAGCTAGGACTGTGGGAGCCATTGCTGCCGGGAGTCACCGGTCCATCCGTCGGCGCGGGAGCGGCCTTCGGCGGAACGAAAGGCGGTTTAATGGGAGCGGGCGGAGCCGGGAAATCCACGACGGATGAGCGCGGTTTGGTCACCGGCACTTTTTTCGCGGCGACTACCGGTTTGGCCGGGGCCTCCACCTTCACCGGTGCCACAACGGGTGCGACTTTAGCCGGTTTTTCGACTTTGGGCGCTTTCTCAACCGGCTTGGCCGGCGGCGTAGGCTTCTTCACCGGCTTTTCGGCCTTCTTCAGCGGCGGCGCTTTTTTCGCAGGGGCTGCGGGCTTCTTGGCCGGGGCTACAGGTTTCTTAGCCGCGGCTGCGGGCTTCTTCGCAGGAGCGACCGGTTTCTTGGCAGGAGCTGCGGGCTTCTTCGCAGGAGCGACCGGCTTCTTGGCGGGAGCTGCGGGCTTCTTGGCCGGGGCTGCAGGTTTAACCGCCTTCGCAACAGGCTTCTTCCCCGCCGGTGCTGGCTTGGAAGGTTTAACGGCGGGCTTCGCTTTCCCTTTGACGGGAGCTGGTTTGGAGGTGGTTTTCTTCGCGGCCATGGCGCAGAGATGAGGATGCGGGTGATAGAGATTTTTCACGTTCCACCCCCCGAAATGAAATCTCGGGGGTGAGACGAGCGCGGTGGGTTAGCCCCTGACGCACACACCATCAAGCGGAAAGTTCATGGTTTGCAAAATAAGTGATTTGAGAGTTTTCCGCAGGAGGCTTGAAATGCCCGGACGGATCCTTAAGGTGCGGCCCCGCCATGCAGCTCAGTGCCATCGTCGAAGCCCTCCTTATTGCCTCACAGAATCCCCTGTCATCAGAGGAAATCGCCAGGCTGGTGCGGGCCCGTGTCGCCGAAGCTGAGGATGTAAGGGTCCGTGAAACGGAGGAAGGAAAGGAGATCCCACCCCTGCCGGACTGGTTGATCGCGCTTGCGGCCACTTCGTCCGAAAACGTCGCCGCGACCATCGGCGAACTGAATCACACCTACCAAGAAAGCGGGCGCGCCTTCACCCTCATCGAACGACCAAAAGGCTGGAAGCTCTACACCCGCCTCGAATACGGCGAGTTCGTCCGGCAGCTTTTCCCCGGCCGGAAACCCGAGCGCATGAGCGGGCCGGCCATGGAAACCCTCGCCATCATCGCCTATCGGCAACCCATCACCAAGGCCGCCATCGAGGCGGTCCGCGGCGTCGCCTGCGACGGCATGATCCAGAAACTGCTCGACCGCGACCTGATCCGCATCGGTGGCCGCGCCGAACTTCCGGGACGTCCGCTACTCTATGAAACCACCGACCTGTTTTTCGAACATTTCGGCATCCGGTCGATTGACGACCTGCCCAATGCCACCGAGCTGCGCAAGGTGAAGCTGCCCGAGCCAGAAACAGCCCCTGCCCCTGCGGCGGACGCCGAGCAACAACTCGCTCTCAGCGCCGTCGGGATTCCCGCTGCCGCCGCCGGCGACGAGTCCTCCAACGAAGCCTAACATTTCCTTACCCTCTTGAATCTCGACGACATCCGCCGCCAGATCGATTCGATCGACCGCGATCTGCTGGACCTGCTTTCCCGCCGCGCTGACCTCGTGCATGAGGTCGGAGTGGTGAAAAAGCGCGACGGTCTTCAGATCTACGCACCCGAGCGAGAAGAAGCCCTTCTCCGGCGGCTCATCGAAATGAACCAAGGGCGGTTACCGGAGAAATCCATCCGTGCGATCTATCGGGAAATCATGTCCGCTGCCCTTGCGCTGGAGGACGATCTAACCATCGCCTACCTCGGGCCGGAAGGCACGTGGACGCATCAGGCGGCGATCAAGAAGTTCGGCCACTCGGTGAATTACTCCGCACAGCCGAATTTTTCCGATGTCTTCGACCAAGTCGCCCGCCGCGCCGCAAACTACGGCGTCGTGCCGATAGAAAACTCCACCGAAGGCGCGGTTTCCCATACGTTGGATTTGTTCGTGGATTCACCGCTGCACATCTGCGCGCAGATCCTGCTCAGGATTGAGAACGGGCTGATGGCGTCGATTCCCCGCGGGGAGATCAAGACGCTTTATTCGCATCCGCAGGTTTTCGGCCAATGCCGGGGTTGGATTTTGAAGAATTTCCCAAATGCGGATCTCGTTGAAGTTTCCTCCACCACCAAGGCCGCCCAGATCGCCAAGGATCAGGCGTCCCAAGGAGCCGCTGCTCTCGGTGGCCCGCTGGCGGCGGAAATGTACGGGCTGACCCTCTTGGAGGAATCCATTCAGGACCGGGCCACCAACACCACACGCTTCCTGGTCATCGGTGAAAAACCGTGCCCACCGACCGGCAACGACCGGACGTCGATCCTTTTCGCGATCCACGACCGACCCGGCTCGCTGGTCAAGGCACTCCAAGCCTTCGACCAATTTCACATCAACATGTCGAAAATCGAATCGCGTCCCTCCAAGCGCAAGGACTGGGAATACATCTTTTATGTCGATCTCGCCGGCCATGGTGATGACAGCAAGGTCGCGGAAGCCCTCGAGGAACTGGGCAACCATTGCTCCTTGGTCAAGGTCCTTGGCTCCTACCCGGACGCAGGCGAATAAGCCGCCGGGACCCTCCCCGGAAGAGGTGAAAATTCCCTACAATGGAAGCTGGCATAATTCTGGAGGAGCTGACTAAAACCTCCCCGCATGAATGGAACAGTGGAATTGATCATCGATGGCAAGCCTCTCACGCTGCCGACAGTAGTTGGAACTGAGAACGAAGTGGGGATCGACATCGGCTCGCTCAGAGCCAAAACCGGCTGCATCACTTTGGATCCCGGATACGGCAACACCGGTGCCTGCAAGAGCGCGATCACGTTCATCGACGGTGAAAAAGGGATCCTCCAATACCGCGGCTACGACATCGCCGAACTCGCGGTGAAAAGCAGTTTTATCGAGACCGCCTATCTGCTCATTTACGGCGAACTTCCTACTCCGGCGGAGCTCAAGGGATTTTCCGATCTGCTCACCGAAAACCAGATGTTGCATCAGGACATGCAGCACCACTTCGGAGCCTTCCCTCCGAAGGCCCATCCGATGTCGATCCTCTCGGCGATGATCCACGCGTCCTCCGCCTACCCGAGCATGAAAACCCGGTATAAATCGCTCCAGGATGCGTTTCCCATCCACGCGGCGAGGCTCATTTCCCAGACGCGCACCATCGCCACTAGCTCCTACCGCAAGGCCGCCGGATTGCCGCCAAGCTATCCGAAAACCAATCTGAAATTCACAGAGAACTTCCTGCACATGATGTTCTCTCTCCCGGGTGAGGACTACGAACTCAATCCGGTGATTGTCAGGGCTCTCGACCTCATTTTCCTGCTCCATGCCGACCACGAGCAGAATTGCTCGACCTCCACCGTCCGCATGGTGGCCTCCAGTCAGGCCAATGTTTTCGCCTCGGCCTCCGCCGGCGTTTGCGCTCTCTGGGGCCCCCTCCATGGCGGCGCGAACCAAGCCGTACTGGAGATGCTGGAAATCATCCACAAAGACGGTGATGACGGCAGCAAGTTCCTGGATCAGGTGAAGAACAAGGTCGGCAACCGCCGCCTGATGGGCTTCGGTCACCGCGTTTACAAGAGCTTCGACCCGCGAGCCGTCATCATCAAGGAACAGTGCGACAAGGTGCTCGCCCAGTTGCACGTCTCCGATCCGCTGCTCGACATCGCCAAAAAACTGGAAGAAGTCGCACTCCACGACGAATACTTCGTCTCCCGCAAACTCTATCCGAACGTCGATTTCTACAGCGGCATCATCATGCGCGCCATCGGCATCCCGATGAACATGTTCACCGTCCTCTTTGCCATCGGCCGCATGCCCGGCTGGGTCGCGAATTACAAGGAGGTCATGGACGATCCCGACAGCCGCATTTCCCGTCCGCGCCAGATCTACACCGGCGAGACGCTGCGCAGCTACAAGCCGATGGCAGAACGGGTTTGAAAAAAACCATAGGTCAATAGGCCCCATAATTCCTATAGGTCCCTCACCGCCGCGGCCTGAAACCCATGGCGAAGCGCAGCACCACCATCGGTAAAACTGATAGAACAAGGGCGGCGGCGGCGGTCTTCAGTCCGGGGTAAACTCGCGCAGCTTTCCGATCCAAAGCCGCCAGCGACTCAGCCACGACCTGCTCCTTGGGAACATAAAATGATTTCGAGGTCGGCATCCCCGACCCATCCGGCGAGCGGCGGGAAACCTGTCCAAACTCCGTCCTAACCGGTCCCGGACAGACCGCGAGCACCGGGATGTGATGCTCACGCAACTCGATGCGCAGCGCTTCGGAAAAGCTGGTCACATAGGCCTTGGTCGCCGCATACACCGCGAAATCCGGGATCGGAATCACGCTGGCGAGCGAACTCACATTGATGATCGCCCCACCGCCGCGACGAATCATTTCCGGCAGCAACAGATGGCTGAGATGGGTGAGCGCACCGATGTTGACGCTCAACATCGACTGGAGCTTGCCCCATTCCGCCGTGGCGAAATCACCGTAATCACCAAGACCGGCATTATTGACCAACAGATCCGGCAGAAACCCCGTGGACGTTAGATTCTTGGACAGCTGATCGAGTTCGGCCGGGACCCTCAAGTCAACCGCGAAAACCGCGACCGCGACCTGTGGAAACCTTGCCCGGATCCGATCGGCGAGCTGCTGGAGAAGCGACTCGCGACGCGCCACGAGAACGAGCTTGCGGACTCGTGGCGCGATTTGAAATGCGAACTCCTCGCCCAGCCCCGATGAAGCACCGGTGATGAGGGCACATGAAAAGGAATGAGAAACTGGCATGGCGCTTTGTTACACCACACCGGTTGATTATGCCATCTGAGATTCGCCATTCGGTCCTTGCGTGACCTGGACGATACGGAGTGGAAGGCGAACGAGAATCTCGCCATCGCAGCCGATGTCGATGGAATAGATGCCAGCTTCCTCAAAGCGCAGGCCCTGCAAATTCATGACAATGTTGCGCGTCAGGAACGGAACGTTTTTCGGAAGCTGGACTTCGAACTCAGGCTCGATCGGCATGTTGTTCGGGTCGAGTGATTCGCCGTCCTCGTTGATGATGTTGATGGAGAGCTTGTGACGACCCGCATCTTCCGGCGTGAAGCAGAAACGCATGGCAAGGGCGCACGAAGGATGCACCACTGGCACGGCACGGGCCGCGAGCGTGTCGAAGGTTCCGGAAATGACGAGCTTTCCGTTGTAGTCGGCGGCGAAGTCACAAAGAGTGGCGATTTGGATGTCCATGATTGGATGGTTGGGATGAATTTGATCAGTAGGACCGCATGATTTTCATGCGGCGGGCTCCTTGTCTGAAGGGATCATGGCCCAGCGTAAAGCGCAAAGAATCCGCTGGATTGCCCGAATCACCGTCCCGCCCCTTTCGTCCCTTGAGCGCCCCGAGACAGCAAGTGACCGCGGATTCAAATCTTTTTTCAGTTCTCCTGCGAAATTGTCCGTTTTCAGGGGAAAAATGGGGGCATGTTCGAGAACTTTTCCCAAGTTGTTAACATCGGAATCCTAAAGTGTTTTCCCATTCGGCTCATCACGGAGAAGCCATAGGAAATAAGCGTGAATGAGTCACTGAAAGCCGACCTAACGGATGTGAATAACTTGGCAGTAACCACGAGTTGATTCCTAATAAAGCCCTAAATCATTGATTACGAACAACTAAGATGTTGATCAATCGTTTGAAACCTCCCTATTAATGGGAATAACTCGGACGATTCGAAATCAATTGAACAGCCGATCCGATCCGGCAGTATCGCACAAAGGGTAAGTTCCCGAAGCCCAAAGCCAGCTATTTACGCCTGATGTCCCAAGTTATTCACAGGCCTTCGCATTGGCGGTGAATGCGGTGCGGAAATCGACCCGAAAGTTGGTGGAGCAATTGCTTTTGACCCCTGCCAGCCAATGCCCTACACGACTGGCCGCATCTCTATTCCGCCAACCAATCATGTCCAAGGTTCCCACCATCATCTACACGAAGACCGACGAAGCCCCAGCGCTCGCGACCTACTCTTTCCTCCCCATTGTCCAGGCCTTCACCAAGCACTCGGGGATCACGGTGGAAACCCGCGATATTTCGCTCGCCGGCCGCATCATTTCCCAATTCCCGGATTTCCTCACCGATGACCAGAAAATTCCCGACGCCCTCGCCGAACTCGGCGCGCTAACCCTCACCCCCGAGGCGAACATCATCAAGCTACCCAACGTCTCTGCCTCTGTCCCCCAACTCAAGGCCGCCATCGCCGAGCTTCAGGCGAAAGGTTACGCCCTCCCGAATTTCCCCGGCACCGCCGAAACCGATGCCCGCTATGCGAAAGTCATGGGCAGCGCTGTGAACCCCGTGCTCCGCGAGGGCAATTCCGATCGCCGCGCTCCCAAAGCGGTCAAAGATTACGCGAAAAAGCACCCGCACTCGATGGGCAAATGGGCCGCCGATTCCAAGACCACCGTCGCCTCCATGGACGGCCACGGCGACTTCTTCTCTAACGAAAAATCTGTCTGCGTCCCAGCCGCCACCGATGTGAAAATCGAGTTCATCGGCGCGGACGGTAGCACCAAGGTCCTCAAGGAATCCACCCCACTCAAGGCCGGTGAAATCCTCGACGCCACCTTCATGAGCAAGGCCGCCCTCGTCGAATTTCTCGGCACTCAGATCGCTCTCGCAAAAAAGGAAAACGTCCTCTTCTCGCTCCACATGAAAGCCACCATGATGAAGGTCAGCGACCCGATCATCTTCGGCCATGCCGTCGAAGTCTTCTTCAAAGACCTCATCGCCAAACACGCCGCCACCCTCAAGGAACTCGGCGTCGATTTCCGCAACGGCTTCGGCGATCTCATCGCCAAAGTGGCGGCGGTTTCCAACCGCCAAGCCAATCCAGAACTCGACCAAAAACTCTCCTCTCTCGAAGCTGACATCCAACTCGCCTATCAGAACGGCCCCGCCCTCTCGATGGTGAACTCCGACAAAGGCATCACCAACCTTCACGTCCCGTCTGACGTCATCGTCGATGCCTCCATGCCCGCCATGATCCGCGCTGGCGGCAAAGTTTGGAACGCCGCCGGAAAACCTGGCGACACTCTAGCAGTCATCCCAGATTCCTGCTATTCCGGTATCTATCAAGCCACCATCGACTTCTGCAAAAAGAACGGCGCGCTCGATCCCAAGACCATGGGCTCAGTCCCGAACGTCGGCCTCATGGCCCAAGCCGCCGAAGAATACGGCTCCCATAACAAGACCTTCGAAATCCCCGCCAAAGGCACCGTTCGCGTCGTCACCACATCTCAAATCTCAAATTTCAAATCTGAAATCCTTCTTTCCCACCAAGTCGAAGCCGGCGACATCTGGCGCGCCTGCCAAACCAAAGACGCCCCCATTCAAGACTGGGTAAAACTCGCCGTCAAACGAGCCCGCGCCTCCGGCGATCCCGCCGTCTTCTGGCTCGATAAAACCCGCGCCCACGACGCCCAAATCATCGCCAAGGTCGAAACCTACCTGAAGGACCACGACACCACCGGCCTCGACCTGCGCATCCTCCCGCCCGCCGAAGCCTGCACCTTCTCGTTAGAGCGCATCGTCCAGGGCCTCGACACAATCAGCGTCACCGGCAACGTCCTCCGCGATTACAACACCGACCTCTTCCCCATCCTCGAAGTCGGCACCTCCGCCAAGATGCTCTCCATCGTCCCCCTCATGAACGGCGGCGGGCTCTTCGAAACCGGCGCCGGCGGTTCCGCCCCGAAACACGTCGAGCAATTCACTCAGGAAAACTACCTCCGCTGGGATTCCCTCGGCGAGTTCTTCGCCCTCGCCCCGTCGTTCGAACAAATCAGCGAAGTCTTCAATCTGCCGAAAGCCAAGATTCTCGCCGACACCCTCGACGCCGCCACCGGCAAGTTCCTCGAATTCGACCGCTCACCCGGCCGCAAGCTCGGCACCATCGATAACCGTGGCTCGCATTTCTATCTGGCGCTCTACTGGGCCCAAGCCCTCGCCGCACAGGACAAAGACGCCGACCTCAAAGCCATCTTCACTCCCGTCGCCGCTGCCCTAACATCCAACGAAGAAACCATCGTCGCCGAGCTGCTGGCCGTCCAAGGCCAGCCCGTTGACATCGGCGGCTACTACTTGCCAGACGACGCTAAAGCCAACGCCGCCCTCCGCCCCAGCGAGACTTTCAATCACATCCTCGCCTCCATTTAGACAGCTCTATTACTCGCCGGTCTCGGGTTTCCGCTGGCGCTCCATCAACGGGCCGAGATCCTTGAGGTTGCCCATGCCTTCCATGACCTGCTTGAAGCCGGAGGTCATTTGTTTCGCGGATCCGACGGCCTTGTCGAGGGACTCGAGATCCATGACGGGGATATTGGCGATGTTGCCGGCTTCGGCGGTGGATTGCGGCTTTTCCGCCTCCGCGGCCTTGCGCTCGGCGACGGACGTGTTGAACGCGGTGGCTTGGTCGGCGTCGAGGATGGCTTCGAATCCGCTGCGGAAGGAATCGTCACGGAGGGGATCGCGTGGCCTGAAATTGGCTTGGTCGAGCGGATTGATGATGCCTTTGAGGTCGTTGGCACTTGAGGTCTGGAGCGCTGCATAGTCGGCCTCGCTGATCTGATCGCGTGAACGGGCATCACTGGCGAGGAGGAGGCTCATCAGAGAAGAGGGATTTGACTTCAGGTTGACGAGGGCGTCCTTGGACCGCTGCAACTCGCGCTTCTGGTAGTCGGCAAAGAGGGCGGCGGCCTTGGTTTTCTGTTCCTCGTTGAGTTCAACATTGGTGTTCCGGAGCATACCGCGGATGGCCCAGTCTCCGCCGCCGAAGGGGTTGCCTTTGCCGCTAGTCATCATTTCGCCCATGCCGACGGCATCATCGAGCAGCGAGACGACGTTGTCGACGACATGGCGAGAGAGGTTGGTCCGGCTTTCACCATATTTCTCGACGAGGTCGCTGTCGCGGAACTTGCGTTCGACGCGCGGCGTAGTGCGGGGGTTCTCGGTGGATGAAAGGTCTCCCGAGAGGGTGGCGCTTCCGCTTTTAGTGGAAACTCCGTCTTTGATTTCGGCACCTTTGGGAGCGGACGACTGAAAGTTCATGAGGGCGATGGCGCCAGCCCCCAGAAGAAGGAAGGCTCCGGCAACGATGAGAGTGGTTTTCTGCTTCATGACTTCAGGAGAATCGAAACTATCTTTGTCTCTGCAAGAAGATTCTATACAAATCCTCGCGAATGCGGATTTATGTGAAATGCCGTGCGGGACCCTAACTTGACCCCACACTTGGCTCGTGCAGGCTGCATGCATGGCGACAAAAACCATCTCCATCGACCTTGATGCCTACCAGCGGCTCGCGAGCGCCCGCTTGAACGAGAAGGAATCTTTTTCGCGAGTGATCAAGCGGGCGGCATGGAATCAGCAGGCCAAAACCTGCGGTGCCCTGTTGGATGCTCTCTCCAGCCTACCCACCGCCGACGAGGCAATCCTCCAACGTTTGGAGGACGCCCAAATTTCCGATAGCCCTCCTGACGATCCTCGGGCATGAACTCGTTCCTTTTCGACACCTGCTTCCTGATCGATCTCGAACGTGAAATGAAACGAGGACCCGGCAAGGCCCATGAATTTCTCGAAAAAAACGCCAACGCACCCCCCGGTCTCACTTGGACGATTGCAGGTGATTTCGCCGAAGGATTCGGGGATATTTTCGATCCAGTCTGCGCGGCCATGCTCGCACGATTCGACATTCTCCCGATAGATCAGGACACAGCCCAGCACTACGCCATCGCGACCAAAGACCTGCGCGGGCGCAGTCAACTCATCGGCACCAACGACCTCTGGATCGCCGCCGCCCTCGCTCACCAGATGCTGCTTGTCACCAACAACACCTCCCACTTCGCACGCGTGCCGCGACTCAGCATTCTCGGGTATTGAAGAAATCTCTGAATCAAACCCGCCTCGATCCTCACGATCCGGCGGGCTTTTTTCTGAAAATCTATAGCGATCAGGAAGGGCGTTTGAAAGAGTGGCGGTTGCCATCCAGTCCTTGCGCAACGAAGACCCCCGCACCCAAACCCTTATCAGAGCAATATAAAAGTGAATCCGTGTACTCTGAGCCCATTTACGTTGCTCTCCACCCCCGCCTTGCGACGACGCAGTTACTTCGAGTTCTCGACCCGGATGCGTCCGGATCGGCTGGAGTCTTCCACTCCAGAGGATCATGGCCCTCCACAGCGCACGAGGGCGGACACTCCTATCCGCCCAGCCAATGCGGTGACCAAGAACTCGCGCGAAGCACTCTTCTCGGCCCAGCCACTCGCAACTAAGGGGCGGCCACGTTTCGTCCCCGTGCCCTACTGGACAAAACTTCAAAGGCCGCTGAAGAAACGCAAAGGAGATGGCAGAATCATTGAAGAGAAAACCCGCACCGCCCCGGTCTTGAAAATCATTCTGTCCGAAAATGATTCTGTCAAATTCTTCGATCATAAATTGGCGGCGGAATGGATGGAGAGTTCAATGTTTCGCTTGTCATTGTTGCGGCTGCCGGGAGGAAGTTGAGCCAGCGGCCCGGAGACAATCTAACATTGATAAACATTAAAATCCAATGATTGACCACGCTCACAGAAATCTTGATTTCGGAGTTCAATGGCTGGCCTGCGTCTCCACGCACCCACTTGTCCCGGCCTAGCCGTAGCGAAGTCGGATGCTTCACCCAAAACGTCACCGCTCCCAGCATAGGGCTTGTGGCCAAAGTCAATGGCGAGTTGTTCTCTGTAAGACTCTGTCATTCTCATTTCTAAGCCGGTTGATCCCGGCGCGTTCCCTGACTCCGGTCACTTCTGGAAATTTGAAAAATCAAGGACTGGCCTCGTTCACGAATAACATTTTGTTGAAATGCGACACCTGACCCCTTTTATGCGATGACCCCTTTTATGCGACCCTGTTCACGACCCTGTTCACCGGTTTACACGACACTGTTTACGACCTTGTTTACCCGGCACTTTCACTGACTCTCTCGATATGCTCGATTTATGCTCGATTGCCGGGAACCCATCCATCAAGGTGATACAACTCCAAAGTCAAAGTAATTGGTCCTCCAGAAAATTTCATTATTATCTAAATCAATCGATCCAAGATGGCTGAGCCCTCTGTTCATAAATCTTTTTTCCTCTGGAGTCTTAATCACGATCGCTTTGCCGAAGAGCCAGAATTCAGTAACATTCGTTCTACAAGTAGATGATTTTTTGGTCTTAAGAAGAAAACACAATAAAAGGACAAAACCAAATATTGCTATTATTTTTCGATTTTTTTTCATTTTTTCCACCAATCAGATTTCCCGGAAATAATTCTAAACCCTATTTCATCAGATAAAAGATAAATATTATTTTCGGCAGTAACCTTAGCGTGCGTCACTCTCCCACATTGTTCTGTTTTAATTTCCCAATTTACCAAATAATACGTTTGAATGGGAGATATTGTTAAACTTGCTCCAATAAAACCTATAGTCGCCTTAATTTCAGCTTTTCCACTTTTTACTCCGCCCCTGCAATCAATTTTTCCTACAGTGACTTCTAATTCCCGACTGTGTCCTCGTCCCTTATGTGTGTTCGAATCTAATGATAATGGACCACCGCCAATATCCAAAAATGCATCTGCAGCACTAGCCTTTGTCATAATGTCGTCAGTTAATGGATTGCCTTCTTTTGTCCATAATCCAATGCCCAATACAACATCTAACTCTCCCGAGCACGAATCACAACTATCTGCATCGCAGTCCCCCTTAGCTCAGATTGTTACATAAATATGATCGTAATCCCCAGTAACATAGTCACTGTGTGCTCCTTCGTTGACGCTGAATAAGCCGAATCTATCAATTGAATTTGTAGGATTATTCTCCACAAACCCATACAGGTTCGCCCCGCCTCTTTCCCCGATCGGATCCCTAGATGGCCAAAGTGGGATACCCGACGCGGGTTTCGTAGGCGTAGGGCGGATTTTCCGGCGCAGTTGTGAGGGATTGCGGCGATTGACAGGGCGCGAGTTGTTAGGGTTTGCAAAAAATCCCCAGACGCGGTTTTTCGCGGTGAGGTCGCTGTGC
>JBBQDJ010000042.1:0-13788 GCA_038319595.1 Verrucomicrobiales bacterium | reverse complement strand
CCAGTCCGAAGTAGAGGTTCTGGTCGTCCATGCGCTGACCGTTGATGCCGTCGAGGTTGGCGGAGTCTTCGGCATCGGTGTCGGGCTGTGGATCGAGGTTCTCGATGCGGAGTTTTCCTTTCGAGATGTTCGAGTATTCCTTAAGCAGGTCATCGACACGGCGCATGTGGAGTTTGAGATCCTCCGGCATGTAGGCCGTGTTCCGCGAGGCATAGTAGCGGATGACGACGGGAGTATCGAGTTCCGTGAGGATGGCGCGGGTTCCAGAGGAGAGCGTGTGGACCTTGTTTTCGGTGAAGTCCGCGCCGCGATTGCCAAGCGGGGTGAGTGAGACGAGCCAGTTCGCTAGCAGTGCGATGGCGACAAGCGCGGCGACGCCGAAGGCCGCGCGGGTGACCGGATGGGTGGTTTTCATGGTGGAAATTTGAGATCTGAAATTTTAGATGAATCAGGCGCGCTTGGAGGAAAGGATCGCGCTGGTGCCGAGCAGGCAAACGAAGATGATGGAACCAAACCAGATGAAGTCCTTCAGTCGGAATAGTCCGCTGTTAGGTGAACTGAAATGATCCCAGACGCCGAAGGAGACGATGCCATCGAGGACCGACGGGGAGACAATCTTGGCCAGTTCGCGGGTGACCGGATCATAGCCGCAGAGGAGTAGCAGCACGCAGACCGAGACGGAAACGATCAGGCAGACCACCTGGTCGCGGGTGCAGGCTGACACCAGCATCGTGATGGCAAGGAAGGTGCAGCAGACGAGGAAACTCCCGAGATAACCGGAGAAAATTGCGCCGTTGTCCGGATTTCCCAGATAGTTCACGGTGATAATAATGGGAAAGGTGAGAGCGAGGGCGATCAGCCACACCGTCGCCGCAGCGAGGAATTTCCCGATGATGGCACTCCACGTAGAAACTGGGAAGGTGCCTAGCAGTTCGATGGTGCCGGTGCGCTGCTCATCGGCCCACAACTTCATGCCGACAGCGGGAGCCAGCAGCATATAAATCCATGGATGCCAAAACAGGAAGGTCCATTCGAGAGAAGAATCTCCGACGCGCATGAACTCGCCGAAGGTGAAAGTGAATCCCAGCGAGAATAGCAGGAAGATCACAATGATCGCGTAGGCGGTGGGTTGCGAGAAATAGCTGGAGAGCTCGCGCTTATAGATGGTGCAGGAGGACATGGATGGAAAGTTGCTAGGTTGAAGTTTTCAGTGATTAGGCTGCGGCTTCGGTGTCGCGTGACGTGACCTTGCGGAAGAGATCGGTTAGCGATCCGGTGCCCGATTGTTCCAGCAGTTCAGCCGGGGTACCGTCGGCGACGATTCTTCCCCGATCCACGATGACGGCCCGTGAACAGGCAGCTTCGACCTCCTCAAGGATGTGGGTAGAAAACAAGATGGCCTTGGTTTTTCCCAATCGCTTGATGAGTTGGCGGACTTCGAATTTCTGGTTCGGGTCGAGGCCGTCGGTCGGTTCGTCGAGGATCAACACCTCTGGGTCGTGCAGCAGCGCCTGCGCGAGGCAGGTGCGGTGGCGATAACCCTTGGAAAGCGTATCGATCGACTGGCGGGCGACGCTGCCGAGAAAGCAGGTTTCAATGGCGCGGTCCACGGCGTCGCTTTTGTCAGAACCTTTGAGTCCGCGGATGGAGGCGCAGAACTTGAGGAAACCAATGACGGTCATGTCGTTGTAAAGCGGGGCGGATTCGGGCAGGTAACCGATCTTGGTTTTTGCGACTCTGGGGTTGTCCACGATGGAGATCCCGCAGACCTTGGCGTCGCCATGGCTAGGTGGCATGAATCCGGTGATCATGCGCATGGTGGTCGATTTTCCGGCACCGTTAGGTCCTAGAAAGCCCAGCACTTCGCCTTTTTTTACTGTGAACGTGAGGTTGTCGACCGCGCGTTTGGTTCCGAATTGTTTGGTCAGGGATACGACTTCGATCATGGGATGGAATGGATTTGTCTCAAGACTTCGGGCGACAAGCGACGCCGTCCGCCAGTGTTGTTTGGAAAAATAGGGAATTTTCAAGCGAATATCTGCTTGGGGAGGCAGGTATCCGCCTTGCATCGGCAGAGGGCGTGTGTATCCCTGCTGGTGACATGGCCAATATCCATCTTCCGGAGCGCTGCGGCGTGATGCTTTTGCCCGACTGCACACTTTTCCCACACGGGGGCTTACCGCTCTACATTTTCGAGCCGCGCTACCGGCAAATGCTGGAGGAGGCGCTCGAAGGAGATTGTTTTTTTGCCGTCGCCCGCTTGTTAGGTGAGGAGGAGGGGGATCCCTCCGGCTATGCTGCGCCGGTGGGAACTATCGGACTGGTCCGAGCTTCCCGAGAGCAGGACGATGGCACTTCGCAGCTGCTGATCCATGGGGTGATGCGGGTGCGTTTCACGGAGTGGCATGACGAGCGCGACTACCCGTTCGCCAGCATCGAGCCGGTGATTTCCACGTTCACGCCCGAGAACCAGGCGGCGGCAGCGGTGAAGACGCTTCGCGGGGCGGTCGAGGACGCGGTGCGCCATTTGCCCGAGGAAGTGCAGTCCGGGGTTTTCGCACTACTGGATCGGGCCGAGGACCCGGCACTGATGACGGACATCATCTGCCAGCAATTCATTCACGAGGCGGATCTGAGGCAGTCGTTGCTGGAAATGGACCGCGTCGGCGACCGCATCCCGGTGATCTGCGAGTATCTCCGCCAAGCCAGCGCGGCCGCTGGTGATTAGATTTTCGCGGAACGATTCAGCAGTAGATTCGCACCGGCAAAAAGAGCCAGCGTCAGCACCACGAAAAATGGTATCTGCCATGTCAACGCACCGATCAGCGATGCACTTGCGGTCGGGTCCGGGAAGCTGGCTAACAGCCGCGAAAAACCCAGACTGAAAAGCCCGTAGCCGAGATTAAACGCGAGGCCTTTCACTGACAGCACCGTGGCGCGCCGTGAGGAATCCGCCTCGGCATGCAGCGCACGGCTGACAGTGAAACCCAGGAATCCCAAAACGGTCATCAACAACATCGCGGGCAGAAGTCCGAAATACGGCCATGCGGGAACCAGTGCAGCGAGGCCGATCAGGGAGACTGCGGCGGCGATCCCCAGATTCGTCAGCGTGCTGAACCGGGCGTTCAGATTCTTCGCTATCGCGGGGACAAACCAACCGAGAACGCCGATCCCCGCGCCGATGATTCCGTAGGTCCACTCCGGAAGTTCGATCAGGCGGTAGTAGCTGCTGGTGATGGTGGCGAAATTTCTAACGACTGAGTCGATCGCGAGTCCGATGACGAGGACCACCAGCGTGCGGGGATTCGTGAAGACCCAGCGGGCGGTTTCCAAGGTCAGCTTGAAGGCTTCGCGGCAGGTGCCTCCCGCATCCCGGTGACGGGGTGGTTCCACCATCCGCAGGGTGATGCACAGGCAGACGAGGCCTTGGCAAAGCACCAGTGCGACCGGCAGGCGGTGGGCCATGTCTGCGGATAGCTGAAGTGCACCCGGCAGAACCCGGTTGAGCGGCCCGGGATTGTAAATGAGGCCACCGAGAACCATCGCGATCACAAATCCAACAGAACGCCAGCGCATGGTGGTGGCCAAGAGTTTGTCCCAGAGGCCAGCTCGGTCGGTTTCGATCAGTGAGTCATAGGCAAGCGCCTCATCCGCCCCGCTGGCGCAGGCTTCGGACAGGCCCGAGCAGAAGCGGTTGATGACGCACAAGGTGAACAAGGTGGCACCTCCTCCGCGCGGTGCAAACAGCAGACAGGACATTTCCACCACCATCAGCAGCGAAGCGGTGACCAGCAGTTTCTTGCGCCCGAGCGTGTCTGCTAGGGCGCCGGAAGGAACCTCAAAGATAAAGATCGTCGCCGCCCAGATGAGGTTCAGCAATACAAATTGGTCCAGTGTCAGTCCAAGGTCGAGGAACAGGATTGCCAACACCGGATAGTAAGCCCGGGCTGAGTAGAAGACCGTGAACAACACGAACCTCCGCGGGTTTCCTGATAGATCAGCTGAGTGCATTGGAGGCTGATCAGGTGACAAGATCGTTAGCACGCAAAATGGATCTTGGCCTCGTGAGTCGTGAGCATTTTCAACGCGGAATCGGTAACCTCAAAAGTGGACGAAGTCAATTGAGTTAGCCCGCCGCGACATTCAGTGAGTCGTTCCAAGATCCACGTCCATCCGGAACGGACGCCCGTGAAGGCAGGCGTTGCGGTTTTTTTCAACACCTACCCGACGAATTGCTCCGGCATATCGACCCGCGAATGCTTCGGGAAAAGGGTGATGCGGTGGGCGTCGGGCAGACCGACTCCTCCGCCCACCTTGGCATCGTGGCGAAACTCTGGCTTTCCGCTGATACCACGGCTCATGCAAACGCGATCGATGCGGCAAACCATGAACAAGCGGCACATCGTGCATCACGTGGAACCTGACAAACCCGCTGGCTTTACCCTCGAATTTTCGTAACACTCTCCCAACCGAATGCCCGCCCAACGCAAAACTTCCTCCTTCAATCTCGGCTGTAGCGTCGGTCTGCAACCGTCGCACGAATCGAAAGGCCATGAACCCGCGCCGCCTAACCTTTTGCGCCCATGAAGATCGCAGAAGTCATCCACACGATTAACCAGATGCAGGCCGACGGCGTGATCGAACGCTACGCCATCGGCGGCGCGGTGGGTGCCACCTTCTATCTCGAACCTGTCGCCACCCTTGATGTGGAAATCTTCGTCGCCTTCCGTCAAGAGTTAGGTGCTTTACTCATCAGCCCCCAGCCAATTTTCGATTATCTCGCCGCACTGGGCTGCCACATGGCGGGCGAATACGTGATGATCTCCGGCTGGCCCGTTCAGTTTCTTCCACCCACCGGCGCACTGGTAGAGGAGGCCCTGGCCGAAGCCATCATTTTCCAAGTAGGTGAGACGCCTGCCCGGGTCTTCACCGCCGAGCACCTCGCGGCCATCGCGCTGCAAGTCGGACGGGCAAAGGATAAGGCACGGCTGCTCCAGTTCATCGAGGCAGGGGTTCTTGATGCCGACCGCTTCCAAGCGATTGTTGCGCGCCACCATCTCTCCGAAGCCTGGCAGCGCTTTGCCCAGCAATTCCTCACCGACACGCCATGACCTTCGACCTGCAACTGATCCTCGCCAGCAAACGCGCCTTCCGCCATGAACTCGCATCCCTTAGCATCGTGGAAAAACTTGCCATGCTCGACGAACTCCGCAGTCGCACCCTCACCTTGCGCGCCGCCCGCGAGGCTGCCCAAGACTCATCCGTGCTGCGCGAAGATTTCACCCCGTATCGCGTTGCCGCGAAATCAATGCCTTCATAAATCATCCTTTCCTCATGCTAGCGTCACCGAACTAGAAATCGCCGCATCATGAACAAACCCTACTCAATAAAGATATTCCTTCCCGACGGTGATCCCGATGGTTTGCGCACCATCGAGAAGTCAAATTGGAGCGGAGCCGGAATGGTCATTCCTCGCGCGCTCATGGCCGAAGCGAAGGGACGCCGCGAACTTGCACGCACTGGAGTATACGTCCTCGTCGGGCCACCTGAGGAATCCGGCCTGCCTCGGGTCTATATCGGTGAAGGTGACCCAATCAAACCGCGGATTGAACAACATGCAGCCAAGAAGGATTTTTGGACGAGCTGTATTGGATTTACGAGCAAGGACGAGAACCTGAACAAGGCGCATGTGCAGTACATCGAATCAAGGCTCGTAACCCACGCAGCCGCAGCGAAACGTTGCGTCCTCGATAATGGCAATGCGCCCGCGCTGCCATCGCTGTCTGAGGCCGACGCGGCAGATGCTGAAGGTTTTCTATCCGAAATGATGCTCTGCTTTCCAGTTCTTGGCTTGAGCGTCTTCACAGTTGCAGCGCCATTGCAGAAGGCCGGCAAATTATTGTTCATCGCCAGCAAGGGCGTAAAAGCAGAAGGTATGGAAACACACGACGGATTCGTTGTTCGTGCCGGGAGCGGCGCTGTCAAAACCGAAGTCCCTTCCTGCCACGCTTACCTCAAGGAGCTTCGAGCAGCATTAGTCGCCAACGGTGTCTTGAAGTCCGCTGGCGAAGGATTCGTTTTCGCTCAAGATTATGTTTTCGCCTCGCCTTCAACGGCCGCCGGTGTGGTTCAAGGCCGCGCGGCTAACGGACGGGTGGACTGGAAGACTAAAGATGGACGAACGCTCAAAGACCTACAGGAGGAAGAGGCGAAGGAATGATCGTCAACGAATCCATTGTCGACGACGCCGCCCTGATATTGCCTGCGGCAACCCTCACCCGGCCTCTCCTGCGGGGAGAGGGAGGAGCGCGAGGCTGTCTGGCGGCTGAATCCGGTCATCCCCGAGGAGGCGCGGGCAACTATTCGGGTTTGTCGAATCGTTCGATTTGAGAGGTCTTACCCATGAGCGACGAGCCTTTGCCCCAATCCGAAATCATCCTCTACCAAACGGAGGATGGGCGGACGCGCGTGGACGTGCGGTTTGCCGAGGAAACGTTGTGGCTGTCGCTCAACCAGCTCGCCGAGCTATTCCAGAGCACGAAGCAAAACATCAGTCTGCACATTCAAAATATTTTCCAAGAGGGGGAACTGGCCCAAGCGGCAACCGTCAAGGAATACTTGACAGTTCAAACCGAAGGAAAGCGGCAGGTCAGTCGCCGGATCGAGCACTATAATCTACCGATGATTCTGGCGGTGGGATTCCGTGTGAAGAGTCACCGGGGCACGCAATTCCGCCAATGGGCCGCGGCCCGGCTTCAGGAGTTTCTGGTGAAAGGCTTCGTCATGGATGATGAGCGGCTCAAGAATCCGCCGGGCAAGGGGCAGAAAGATTATTTCGACGAGCTGCTGGCGCGCATCCGCGACATCCGCTCCTCAGAACGGCGTTTCTACCAGAAGGTGCTCGATATTTACGCGACGAGCGTGGACTACATGCCGGATGCGAAGGCGTCCCAAAACTTCTTCGCCACGGTGCAGAACAAGATGCACTGGGCGACGCACGGGCACACGGCCGCCGAAGTCATCGCGGAGCGGGCGGACGCAGCGCAGCCGATGATGGGCATGTTGAACACGCGGCCTGGTGGCATCGTGCGGAAAGAAGATGTGGCGGTGGCCAAGAATTACCTGACGGAGGATGAACTACAGGTGCTCAACCGCATCGTGACCCTCTACATCGAATTTGCCGAGCTGCAGGCGCTGGAGCGTAAGCCAATGACAATGCAGGATTGGATCGTGAAGCTGGATGAGTTTATGAAAATCTCCGGCCGCAAGCTGCTCGACAACACCGGAAAGATTTCCGCTGAGGAAGCGCGGGCAAAAGCGGAGCGCGAATATGCCAAATATCGAGCGATTCTGGATGCGTCACCCCGCGCTGTGGACGCAGATTTTGAGAATGCGACGAAGGATTTGAAGAAACTGCCAACGCTGCGGAGATCCCGAAAACCAAGGCCATGAGTGCGGTCAATGAATCCTAAAGCCAAAATCAGGCTTACTGCGGTCCGCGATCCACGTCCATGCGGAATGGCCGACCGCGCAGACGGGCGTTGCGGGTCTTCTCAAGCACTTGGCCGACGAATTGTTCTGGCACATCAACCAGCGAGTGCTTGGGAAACAGCGTGATGCGTCCGAGGCAGCCGTCGGGTAGACCGACTTCGCGATAGAGCATGCCGACAATTTCCTTGGCCATCACGCCGTGGGTTTTGCCGAGTGATAGAAACAGACGCGTCATCCCATTTTCAGTGGGAATGATATCGCGCGGGCCGTCGTGACGCACGGCGCGTTCCGGGCGAGGGCCTCGGTCATCACGTTGCGGGCCGCGGTCATCACGTTGTGGGCGATCATCACGACGCGGGGCTTCACGGCGTTCCTGGCGCACGGGTTCGCGATCTTCTTCGATCGCGGAACCTTCGCGGCCACTGGCTTCGCGGATCATGGTGACGAGGGCACCGGCGATGTCCGTCGGCGTGTGGCCTTGCTCTAGCAGGCGGTCGATATTTTCCTGATAGGCATCGAATTTTCCAGACTCGAGGCGTTCCTTGAGATCGTCGAAAACGAGATCCGCACGGCGGCCTTCGACTTGCTCGACGGAAGGGATTTTCTCACGTTTTACCACACTGCGGGTGTAGCGCTCGATGGATTGCATCCGATAGATTTCGCGGCCGTAAACGAAGCTGACCGCTCGGCCCGAGCGTCCGGCGCGACCGGTGCGGCCGATGCGGTGGACGTAGTCTTCTGGGTCGGTCGGTAGGTCGTAGTTGAAAACGATGTCGATTTCATCGATGTCCAGTCCCCGTGCGGCGACGTCGGTGGCGACGAGGATTTCCACGGCACCTTCACGGAAGCGTTTCAGGACGCGTTCGCGCATCTGTTGGGTGATGTCGCCGTGCAGACGGTCCGCCGCATAGCCACGATGCACGAGGTCTTCGGTGCATTCATCGACTGAGCGTTTGGTGTTGCAGAAAATGATGCCGAGGCGCGGCGGGTTCATGTCGAGGATGCGGGAAAGCACTTCCACCTTGGAGCGTTGGCGGACTTCGAAATACGATTGCTCGACCGTGGAAACGGTGCGGGCCTTTTGCTCGATCTCGACGATTTGCGGCTTGTTGCCGAATTTCTGGATCAAGCGGGAAACGCCCGGATTCATCGTGGCGGAGAAAAACAAGGTTTGGCGCTCGGCGGGAAGTGCGGCGAGGAGCTCGTCCATTTCGTCCTTGAAACCCATGTCCAGCATGCGGTCGGCCTCGTCGAGAATCGCCATCTTGATGCGCGAGGCATCGAAACTGCCGCGGCGAAGGTGATCTAACAAGCGCCCTGGGGTGCCGACGACCAATTGCGCGCCGGAGCGGAGTGCCCGCAGCTGGCGGTCGATCGGTGCGCCGCCGTAAACCGGCGTCGCGTGTAGACCTTTCATTTTCGCCCCGAGGCGGTGGACTTCCTCGCAGACCTGCACTGCGAGTTCGCGGGTCGGGCAAAGGATGAGCACCTGAGGATAGCCCTCCTTCACATCGAGTTTCGCGAGGGCGGGCAGCGTGAAGGCCGCTGTTTTTCCGGATCCAGTCGCGGAAAGGCCGAGAATGTCCTTGCCCAGCAGAGCCGGGGGAATGCTCATGAACTGGATCGGAGAGGGGCGCTCGTAACCCAGCAATTCAATGGCGGCGAGCAAATCATCGGGCAACCCGAGTTCGGAAAAAGGAGGCGTGTCCATGGGCAAATATAAGTCGGAAATTCCGGACTCGCAGTGCATCTGACTTGCCGGGCGGCGAGGCTATGGCGGGTTTTTGAACGAAAACAAGCACGGATGTCAAAGATTCGGGGGTTTCCCGGGATTGCCATCTACCGGGAGCCGTGCAGACTCTTCGAGTGACCAGTTTCGACGATCAAAAGCGGGCGATCAACCTCTCGCTGGGGGTGGCGGTCGTGTTGCTGGGCGCCAAGATCACGGCGGCCACGGTCACCGGCTCTTCGGCGGTTTATTCCGATGCCGCCGAGTCCATCGTTCACCTGCTGGCCGTCGCCTTCGCCGCTTGGGCGCTGCGACTGGCTCACAAGCCGGCCGATGAAACCCACCACTTTGGCCACGACAAGGTCGCGTTTCTTTCTGCCGGGTTCGAAGGCGCGATGATCTCCGCCGCGGCCGTGCTGATCATTTACGAAGCGGTCCGGCAGTTCATTTTCGGGGTATCGCTCTCTCATCTCGGATTCGGTGCATCGATCACCGCGGCGGCGGCCATGATCAATCTCGTCCTCGGCCTCTCGCTGATCCGCATCGGGAAAAAAACCGGTTCACCGTTGTTGCGGGCAAATGGTCATCATGTCCTGACCGATGTCTGGTCCAGCGGCGCGGTCCTCGTCGCCTTAGCACTGATCTATTGGACCGGTTGGAAACTGTGGGACCCCATCGCCGCCGTCATCGCCGCCCTCAACATCCTGCGCGTCGGTTTCAAACTCATCCGCGAAAGCCTAGGCGGTCTGCTCGATGAGGCCGACCCGAAAGTGGAGCGGGAAATCTGCGATCTCCTCGACCGCGAGGTCGGCCAGCGCGGACTCTCCTATCACAATCTCCGCCATCGCCACTCCGGCCGTACCCACTGGGTCGAGTTTCACCTGGTATTCGACGACGCTCTAACGGTCGGCCAGGCCCACGAGGCGGCGACTGAAATCGAAGCCAGCGTCGCCGAACTCCTCCGTCCCGACGGCCGCGTGATCTCCCACCTCGAACCGAAATCCGCCGAAAATCATGAGGAGCGGTGGGAGGAAAGGTGAAAATCGCTCCGGCGGGTTCACATCGGTAGGGTGATCTGCAACACGGTGGTGTCATCGAAAGAGGTCAGCGGCGCACCATCGCGTGGCAGAAGGATGAAACTGCCTTTTGGGAAACGATGCCCGCCCTCGCTTTCTAACAAACCTTCGACCACGGAAATGATCGAGAAGCGATCATCGCGGGGATTGGTGATGGTATCGCCGAGATCCAGGGTCTTGAGGTCGGTTTTGAAACTGTCACAGCTGGCGAGGTTTTCACCCACCGGCGCATCCATTGTCGGTTCGAAGTCTTGGAAGTCGATGCTCGCGAGGGACTCGCCGACATGGAGTTCGCGCGGCTTGCCGTCGAGACCCAGGCGGTTCCAATCGAACACCCGGTAGGTGGTATCGGAATTCTGTTGGATTTCATGGATCAGGAATCCGGCACCGATGGCATGCAGCCGACCGGATGGGATGAAGATGGATTCACCCGCTGCCGGAGTGATGGCGTGGACCTTGTCTGCCACGGTGCCATCGGCGATGGCTTGTTCGAAATCGGCCCGCGTCACGCCCTGCTTGAGACCAACGTAGAGTTTCGCCCCCGGTTCGCATCCTGCGATATACCACATTTCCGTTTTCGGCTCGCCGCCGAGTGCGGTGGCGACATGAGCCGGCGGGTGGACCTGGATGGAGAGATCGTGGCGGGCATCGAGCACCTTGATGAGGATGGGAAAACGCGGGTGGGCAGAGAAGTTTTCGCCGAAAATCTCCTCGCGGTGATGGGTCCAGAGATCATGCAGGGTGCTTCCACTGAAGATTCCCTGATCGACGACGGACTGCTCGTTTTCGCGGTCCACGATTTCCCAGGACTCGCCGTAGGGCTTGCCGGAATCGGGGAGTTGGCGGCCGTAAACGCGCTCAAGCTCGCGTCCGCCCCAGACGCGTTCCATGTAAATCGGTTTGAAAGTGATAGGTTCCACGCGGCGGGTGATAATCCCTGCGGTGCCATTTAGCAACCCGGCGGTTGACGGGCTCTGGACTTGCGGCGAACCTTCGAATCAATTTTGCCTGAGTCCACTCCAGTTATTGAAAACCAGAACCCGCCCCCGAAGCGACGCAGGAAACGCTGGCGTTGGCTGGGGATCCTACTCGTTCTGTTGGCCGCCGGCCTCCTCTGGCTGAACGGCCCCGGCCTGCGCTACATCGCTCCGAGGGTGGTCGCGCATTTCCTCGAAAAGGCCGGTATCCGCGGCAACGTGAAAGTCGGCGGCAGCCTCACCGGCGGAGTGTCGTTTTCCGCGCTGACACTCGAAACGGATGGCACGCTCGCCAAGCTGACCATCGATCAGGTGACGCCCGTCTATCAGTGGAACGGCCTGTTCAAAGGCAAGCTCGATGGCCTGACGGTGGATGGGATTCATGCGGACCTGCGGCTCGGGATGAATCGCGAGGACCCTGAGAAGTCGCCTCTGGATCTCAAAAAGCTGGTGGAAACCCTCCGCTCAGTCCGTGCCCAAGTGCTGCCCTTGAATCTGGATTTGAAAAACATCAGCCTCACCGCCAGTCGTGATGGCAAGACGGAACTCCAGCTTGAGCCCAGCCGCATTTCCCACGCGCAGAACAGTTCTGATATTCTGTTGGAGCTGGGCACCTTCATCGATGCCACTGGCCGCAAGTGGGAGGCCCAGAAATCAACACTCGTATGGAATGCCGACGACATCACCATCGCTCGTCTCGATCCTTTGCCGGGAGTCAGCCTGCAGGAATTCGTGATGCAGCTCCCCGCCGGTGGTGAACCGTCGGTGGAGAGCGACGTGCATTTGGATGACGCGGTTTTCAAACTCACCAGCGCGCCCGGATTCGCTTCGGCGCAACTCGATCTGCGGGAGGGAAAACTTCAGGTGGATGAGACGGTGAAGCGTTTCGGAATCGATCTGCCCGCCAAAGCCACGCTCATTTCACTCGCGGTGGAGGTGAACGACATCCTCCCGGATCCAAAAGCGGCGACTGGCAGTGTCCGGCTTTCGCTGGACGATGTGATCTATCAGGATTGGACGATGCCGGAGTTGGCGGTGGATGCCCAGCTCGGCACCGA
Organism: Verrucomicrobiales bacterium; assembly: GCA_038319595.1. Lineage (GTDB taxonomy): Bacteria > Verrucomicrobiota > Verrucomicrobiia > Verrucomicrobiales > Akkermansiaceae > Luteolibacter. The sequence continues at coordinate 1,457 of JBBQDJ010000042.1, read as the reverse complement.
CCTCGCCACGGTGGTCAGTCATGGAGTGATGTTAGGCACGCCGTTCTCGCTGGACGTCGCATCACCGGTGGCGCGGGAGGGAGGCGGCTTCACCGTGGGCGATGCGAAGGGCTCCTTCACGATCGCAGAGCTACCAAATCTGCTCGCTGGGCTGGCGGCGCGTGTTCCAGCGATCGATCCCGAAGCACCGGTCCCGCCGTCGGAGGTGACGGCGAATTTTAGCGTGGCCATGCAGTCAAACAAGCCGGTTTCCGCCGATGCCGATCTGGTGTTGAAACCCGCAGATCCCACGCTGGCCTCGTCCATTGCCGTGAAGGGCCGGTGGTCTGCGGAGGCTCCCGTCACGGCGGATGTCACAGTCGATGGACTGAAGGCGGCGCTCACCTATCAGATCAAACCGGCGACCTATCAGGGCACGCTGGAGCTGGATGATTTCACCAGCGCCCGCATCGACCGCTGGCTCTCCATCGTCAAGGTGAGACCGGGCGGGGTGGCTGACGTTACCGGGAAATGGAGCGGCGGCGGCGCGATCGAGGCGCGGACCCATCAGGGTAGTTTTTCGTTCGCCCAAGCGACTTGGACGCGCGAAGATGCCGTTCCGATCACAGCGATCGGCAGCGGCAAATACGATTGGCCCGAAGGCTTCGAGACTCAGGGAATCGTGCAGATGAACGAGCAGACGGTGGCAATCGATGCCGCCCTCGCCAGTGGTGTGTTAGAGCTGCGTAAATTCGTGTGGAACGATGCCAAGACCGAGCTCGCTTCCGGCACTGCCACTCTACCGGCTCCTGCGGATTTTTCGAAATGGCGTGAAACCCTAGCGAAGGATACGCGCCCCGTCACCATCGCCGTCAACTCACGGGTGCTGTCGTTAGGCTTGCTCAAACAATGGGTTCCGGCCTTCGAAAAGCTCGATCCGCGTTCCACCGGCCAAGTGGATTTCAAAGTGACCGGCACCTATGCGGAGCCGGTCATCGCCGCGAAACTCGAAGCCCGCGATCTGCGCTCGCCGACGCAACCGTCGCTGCCGCCCGCGGATTTAAAAATCGAACTCGCAGGCAAGGACGGTCGGATCACTCTAACGGGATCCGCGACGGCACCGGACTTTGCTCCGGCGGAACTAAAGGCCAGCATGCCCTTCCGGCCTGCGGAGTGGGCGGAAGCCGCCGCATTGATCAAGGAGGAAATCATCGATGCCAAGGTGGTCCTGCCGCGTCTCGACCTCTCACGTTTTGGATCGCTGGTTCCATTCGCCGACAAGGTCTCCGGCATTCTAACAGGCAACGTGGCGGTGACAGGCACGCTTGGCAAACCCGTCATCAAGGGCAGCGTCGATCTGGCAGGTGGCGGCATGCGCTTCAAGGCCGACCAATTTCCGGCTGTCGAAGCCGGCGCCGCGAAAGTCGAGTTCGCGCTCGACCGGATCGAATTGAAATCCCTGAAAGCCACCATCGCCG
>JBBQDJ010000041.1:0-13865 GCA_038319595.1 Verrucomicrobiales bacterium | reverse complement strand
ATCGCTCGACGGGAACCATCAATTTAGGACAAGGCAGCGTCATCAGGATTTTGCCGGAATTGGAAAGCTCGGAAAGAGTCATCGGCACTTTGCTGACGCTACGTTCGGAAATCAATCTGACCGGTCAGCAAATTCATTTCGACGACCAATCTATCCTTTTGGCAGCAGACGCGAAGGTGACCGGTCGGGCGGGAAAATGGCTGACAGTCCCCTCCGCGGGCTCCAGCAGTCCGCCAGTGTATAGTTTCGTGCGTGAAGGCGGTCGGATCGACGTTGATTCAGGAGCGATGATTGATGTATCGGGTTCCAAAAACGTTAAATCATCCGTCGCTGCCAATATCATCGAGGCCCAACTCCGAGGTGCCGAGTTGGCAGACTCGCCCGTCCAGCGGGATGGGCTGCTTCGCGGAGCCACGGTCTTCATCGATATTTCAAAAACCGGAATTTATGACGGCAAAACCTGGGTTGGTACGCCGGTTGCGGATCTTTCCGGATACGTCAATCTCGTCCAACGCACAGTGGGAGAACTAACTTCAAAAGGCGGCACTGTCGACTTCAGCGCGGGAGATGCAGTGGTCATCAGGCAGGGTGCCATCATTGATGTTTCAGGTGGGTCGGTGGATTACGAAGGAGCATTTGTCCAGACCACCAGGATACTCGAGGGAAGAAACATCATCGACATTACCGCCGCGACTCCGGACCGGGTGTATGACGGTGTGTTCGAAGGCACATTCACGGTTTCGAATCCGAAATGGAATCAAACCAGCACTTTCAAGTCCACGCTGATACCCGACGCCTATCGCTATCAGGAAAGCTACTCGCAGGGGGGCGATGGAGGCGCACTGAAAATTTCAGCCGGTGCAGTGGTCTTGGATGGCACATTGAAGGGGAGGACATCTCCCGGGTCCCACCAGAGGGACATCGGCCCGGCGGCTTCATTGTTAGACCTTTCGTTCACCTCGCAGCAGATTGTTTCGGGTCAGGCTTTGGAGTTTTCTCCCCATGCGCCTCGTGTTATTTTTGCGAATGCTCCCGCAGTCGCTCCGATTGCCGATTTCGCGACGGATTCGTCTGGAATTCCAGTTCCTCTGCCTGACGATCGGCTCACTGGAGTCACGCTCGACCGTTCCCTTTTATCCAAAAACGCGTTCGGATCCATCCGGATTCAGAATAGCGACGGGGAGATCGTGGTACCGGAAAATGTGAAACTTGAAACGGCACCGCGAGGCTCGGTGACTTTCGCGGCTGCGAATATCGACATCGAAGGTTCGGTCACGGCACTAGGGGGCACCCTGTCTTTCACAACTTACAATCTTTCTCCCTCCGAACTCATGCTGGGCGATACACTGCCTCTTCCTGAAGATGGACGGGGAGGTTTCCATCTCGGATCTAGCGCGGTCTTAAGTACTTCCGGAGTGATCGTTGACGACAGGCTTGAATCCCCTACCGCTCTGACCGGTCCGACAGTGATCAACGGCGGAACAATCTCGATCAAATCTTATTCCGCCGATATCGAGAAAGGTTCTTTGGTCAACGTTTCCGGTGGTGTCCTCGTCAATGGAGGTGGCAGTGCTCTCTATGGTGATGCTGGTTCCATTTCTATCCTTACGGGGAATGACGTCACTCTTCCATCCGTTACCGGAGGCAAATTGTCCTTGAAAGGGACGCTGGAAGGCAAATCAGGAGCCAGGGGAGGAACGCTGAATCTTGGAGCTCTGAACGTGCGGATCGGAGGGTCCGACTCCGACGATCTGCTAGTATTAGGGCCGCGTGTATTCACTGAAGGAGGTTTCGCAACCTTCAATATCAGCGGAATTGGCAGCGTGCAAACCGGAGCTACTGAGCCAACACCAGGCGTAATCGTCAGCGCTGGAACAGAAATCTCCCCTGAAGTCTGGAGTTTTGTCCTGAAAGACAATCCAGGCGAGGAACTGAAATTAATAACCATTCTCAAACCGGAGGGTATCCGAAGTCCAGCCAACCTTACGCTTTCATCTCCCGGAGTTCGCAGCGACATCAACGGATTACTTTTAGTTAGAGGAGATATCGTCGTCGAAAAAGGATCAACCCTCGATGTCGGTGCTATGGGGAGGATCACTCTCAAAGCGGATACCGTGGCGGTTCAGGGCAAACTCGTTGCCAGCGGTGGAACCATTCAGGTGACCGGCGCTAGCAAACTTCCTTTTGTCGGCACTTCCACCGCGCCGTCCAGCACGGTCTGGATCAGCTCCTCAGCCACGCTCGACACATCCGGCAGCACCGTTCTTATTAATGATCCCTTCGGCAGACGCCGTGGCGCGGTTCTCGACGGCGGCACCATTGCGATCGCAGGAAATATCATCACTGACTCGGGAGCTTTGATCGATGTTTCCGGCACCAAGGGCATTCTCGATCTTCTGGCAGGGGAAACAGGAAGCTCCCTGGGCCAGCTTGTTCGTGGTTCCGACGGTATTACCATTCCTCCAGTCGCCCTTGATACCACTCGGGTCACAATCGATAGCAACGGCGGGACAATCCGCATGGCAGGCGGCGAGATGCTCATCACCGATGCGAATCTACAGGGCGGTGCCGGAGGAGATACCGCCGCCGGGGGAACTCTACAGCTTTCGTCGGGAAGATTTTATGGCGATGGTATTTTCTCGAATCCTTTTGACCCCACCATGGTTGTTAGTAATTCCGGAGAAACCCTGCCTGCAGGAATGACCGGCGGGATCGCGAAAATACTCACTGACGATGGAACTGGTGTTCTTGGTGGTGGCAGATTCACGGTGGATGATTTTTCAAAAGGCCGATTCTCAAATCTTGATCTTGGCGGCAATCTTAAGTTCTCAGGTGACGTTTCAATCCGCGCCCAGGGCCGCATCACTGCCGGAACAGGTCCGGCGATCTATGCAGATGGAGACGTTGAGTTAAAGGCAAGCTACATCGCATTAGGCACAGCATTCCAAAAACCAGAGCTGCCTGAAGTCGCATCGAACTTTAAGTTTATTGATGGCAACAACCAAAATGTGACACTCCCACCTACCTTTGGTTCCTCAAACCTAACGGCGGACGCGGAGCTAATCGATGTAGGTTACCTTTCCATGCAGGGGATAGGCACGGCGAACCTAACCGCCACTGGCGGTGACATCCGCGGCAGTGGTGTCCTGGAAATATCAGGCCGCTTGAATCTCACCGCGGCCCAGATCTATCCACCCACCAGCCTGAGCTTCACGATCGCTGCTTTCGATTTCACGAAAGCCGGTAAACTGATGGATGGCATCGTCACCATTACCTCTTCGGGTGAACGCTCCCTGCCCCTATCCGCAGGTGGCACCCTTTCGATCTATGCCGGTGAAATCCGGCAAAACGGAACGCTGAGAGCACCATTCGGTCAAATCGTTCTCGGCTGGGACGGACAAGGCATCGCGCCCGAAGACATCCTTTCCGGCGAAAATTTCGCGCCCAGCAAGCAGATCACTCTCGGCGCAGGGAGCATTACCTCCGTCTCGGCGATTGACCCGATCACCGGAAACGGCTTGACCATTCCCTACGGTGTGAGTCTCGACGGAAACGCTTGGTTGGATCCCCGTGGTGTTGACATCACATCTGCTGGCGGACCCCAAAAACAAATCAGCATCTCAGCCTCATCAGTCAGCACTTCGAAGTCCTCGACGATCGATCTGCGGGGCGGAGGAGACCTCCTGGCCTACCGTTGGGTGAAAGGCCAGGGCGGCAGCACCGATATCTTGGCATCTTCCGGCAGTTTCGCCGTGATTCCCAGCTATAGCGCGACATTCGCTCCTTACGCACCTTTCAACACCGCGCAGACTGGAGGAGACTCTGGCTACACGAACAGCAGTCTATCAATCGGGCAACAGGTGCAACTAGGCGGCGGTGGCGGACTCCCCGCAGGCACCTACACATTGCTTCCCGCACGCTACGCCTTGCTTCCGGGCGCGTTCCTCGTCACACCGCTTTCCGGCACGGCCTTCGGTTCGGTTCGTAAATCGGACGGCTCTTCAATCGTCTCCGGCTATCGCTTCCCAGGATTCGAAAAGGGACTTGAAGCATCGGAGGTGGTAACGCGGTTTGAAGTCACCTCCGCCACCGTCGTCAACGCCAGAGCTGAATACACCCGGCTTCTCGCCAACTCCTTCTTCCTGCCTGTCGGAGGACTTCGGCAGCCCGGCGATGCGGGACAACTCGTCCTGGAGGCTACCAACGCCATCACGATCGAGGGTGCCATCAGCGCCTCAGGCGCAAAGGATTTCCGCAACGGACTCATCGATATCAGTAGCCCGGTGGACATCGTCGTGACCGGCGACAAGTCCAAAATTCCTGAAGGAGTCCTCGCTCTCGATTCGCAACTTCTATCAACTTTGGATGCGGAGAGCCTGCTCATCGGTGGAATCCGCACCACAACCGAAGATGGCACCTTGATCGAGGTGACTACGGGTCACCTCACGGTGGACAACGCCGGATCCACGTTATCCGGCTCCGAGATCATCCTCGTCGCCAACGACAGCCTCGTGATCAGCAAGCGGTCACGGATCATCCAGACATCAGACTTACCCTCGGGCTCCGGCACACTGCTGATAGGAAACGACAAAACCATCGGCAGTGGCAACGGCCTGCTCGCAAGGTTTGGCTCCAATGATGGAGTCTCTGTCCTCAGACAGAACTTCACTCCGGGAACGTCCGGCATCCTGTCAGTGGGAGAGGGCGCACTCCTCCGTGCGACTGGCATCATCCTTGACTCGACCGCGAGAACCAGTGTCTCGGAGACATCAACTCTCGATACAACCGACCTCTCCATAAGCAGCGGAAAGATCAGTCTTATATTCGACAAGACACTCGCCCCGGTATCCGATCCAGGCCTAGTCCTGACAAACTCCACTTTGTCGTCTCTCGCCGATGTGAGCAGCCTCGCCCTGACCAGCTATTCTTCCATCGACCTCTTCGGATCGGGAGTAGTGGGCGGCCTAACATCTGGTGGGAAACCAACCATCAATTCGCTTTCTCTCTCTGCCGCCGCCATCATCAATCGTTCCGGAAGCGATGGAAATGTTGGATTCGCAGCAAAAACGATCAAGCTCGACAACCGGTCCGGAGGTGTTGCCCCCGCTCCATCCGCTCTGCTCGCGGGGAAGCTTGAATTCACCAGCGAGAGCGTGCTGCTAGGGAATGGGGCAATTTCGCTGGATGGATTCGCAGATACTGAAATCATTGCATCTAGATTGATCCAAACCATTGCTGACGGATCCCTGTCCACCTTGGGCGACCTCGGCTTGCGAACTCCGCTCATTTTCTCAAGCCTCCCCGTCACTTTCGGCATCACATCCGCAGGCAGACTCCACGCATCATCAGCGGTGACTTCCACTGCGACGCCCGCTTTGGCCGGCCTCGGTTCCAATCTTATTCTTCAAGGCGCCTCCGTCGTCCTCGATACGCACTTCTATCTTGCCAGTGGACAAATCACCGCCACCGCAACCCAAGGAGATATCACTGTAGGTGGAGTCCTGGAAACTTCCGGCGTCAGCCGCAAGTTCGGCGATGCGACGAGATACACGGACGGCGGCTTAATTGATCTTACTTCAAGCCAAGGAGATATCCTGTTTAAAAACGGCGGGGTTATCAATGTTGCCGCCCACCCTGGGGGTGGCGATGCCGGCACCGTGAAATTCTCGGCAGCGCAAGGAGCGGTCACTCTCCTTGGGAAGCTTGATGGCTCCGGCGGCACTGATGGAAGATCTGGAAGTATTTTCTTTGATGTGGGACGTCTCGCTTCGGTCGCCAACATCGACCTCCTGCTGAACGACGCCCACTTTGGCAACGCGAGGATTTACCGGGTGCGTAACGGTGATGTGGACATCGACGGCACTGCCGAAGCATCCACCTATCAACTCTCGGCTGACGACGGATCGATCAAGTTGACGGGAACTATCAACGCCTCCGGCATTTATGGAGGCACTGTACGGTTAGTGGCCTCGGACAATCTCCGTCTCACGGCGGACTCGACGATCAATGCATCAGGTGCCGATTTCGACGCTGCGGGCAAGGGCGGTTTGATCTCCCTGGAAATTAGTGGCGCAAACTCAGGCGCTCTGCAACTGGACTCCGGTTCAAGTATTAAACTCGGGGTGAAGGCGGCGAAACCGGACAGCGCGGCGCTCGGGAAATTCACCGGCGTCCTGCACCTCAGAACACCTCGCACAGGAACCGATGTCCCGATGGATGCCATCGGTTCGGACATCACCGGGGCTTCAAACATCATCGTCGAGGGATTCAAGGTTTACACTCTCACCGGAGCCAATGCCAGCATCACCACCGCGCTTAGAAATACGACTCGCAGCGAGTCCGTGGCATTCATTGGAACAGCAGAACAGGAAACGGCCCGCGAAGACCGGCTTCTATCAAAGTTCGGCGGAGCTGCCGGAACTCTTGGTTCAATTCTAACCGTCCGCCCTGGTGTTGAAATCATCAACCCGGTCGGGATCCTCACCCTCGGCGGCACCACCACCTCGGGAGCCAACGGAAACTGGGATCTCTCCGGTTACCGATTCGGGAGCGATCTTGTTCCTGGAGTTCTGACTCTGCGCTCGGCTGGAGACCTTGTTTTCTTCAATGCCCTCAGCGACGGATTTGTGGACGCTACCTATCGCTCAGGCCTGATGGCCGCCAATCCCCTACTCCCGGACAACGCGGAATCCTGGTCCTTCCACTTGGTGTCAGGCGCTGATTTCTCCTCGGCAGACTCGCGAGCGGTCAGCAGAATAGGAGACCTTGGTGCCGACTCCGGTTCTGTCCTGATCGGTAAAAACGGTTTCTCAGGCATTGTTACGGGAGGCAACAACGCGCTCACCTCGACGCCGTTGAGCAATACTTCGACCACAGGGCTCTTCCAAGTCATCAGGACCGGCAGTGGGGATATTAGTGTGTCATCGGGACGTGACATCCGCCTTCTCAATCAATTCGCCTCCATCTACACGGCAGGGACGCTGGTCTCGGACCCAACCATGGGGGGGACATTCCAGCTTCCGACTCCATCGATCTCTAACAACATTACATCCGGCTCGCTGGGGGCCGTTCAACAATTACCTCCATCGCCTGTTCAATACAGCTTGGGCGGGGGAAATATCGATCTTTCAGCAGGAAATGACATCATCCATCTCACTCGGAACAGCCAGGGAAATCTCATCGCGGATTCGGAACGGCAATTACCCAACAATTGGCTTTACCGTCGTGGATACATCGACCCATCAACCGGCGAGTTTGGAATTTCACGCTTTGGGGAATCCGCATCAACCACCTGGTGGGTGGATTTCACCAACTTCTTCGAAGGCGTCGGAGCACTCGGCGGCGGAAACATCACGCTTCAAGCAGGTCGCGATGTCACCAATGTCGATGCCGTGGTGCCGACCAACGCAAGAATGGCATCTGGAAAACCAGATCTATCCACTTTCGTCGAATTGGGCGGCGGTGACTTAGCGGTCAGAGCGGGCCGCAACATCGACGGTGGAGTCTATTACATCGAGCGTGGAGTCGGATCTCTTCTGGCCGGTGGGGCCATCACCACCAACTCGACACGATCCCCATCCCTAACGATTCTCAAGAATCCTTCGGCTGTCCTCGATCCATCGTTGTGGCTCCCTACCACCCTTTTTCTCGGTAAAGGAACCTTCGATGTGAAAGCATCAGGTGACCTGCTGCTAGGCCCCACAGTCAACCCTTTCCTACTTCCTGTCGGCTATAACAACACTTTCTGGTACAAGAGCTACTTCTCCACCTACGGACCGGAGAGCGGCGTCAACGCCACTTCTCTGGGAGGAGATGTGACTTTGAGACAATCGATTGCCTATGAACCGGGACGGAGCACCACCGCAAGCACTTCGGTGCTCCAGAGGTGGTTCATCAGCGAACTGCTTCTTACTAGCAGTTCCGCCTCGTTCCTCCAACCGTGGCTCCGCTTGTCGGAATCGAGCATCACTCCCTTTTCGACCGCATTCTCCATTCTTCCGCCGTCTGTCAGCGCCACCTCGATTTCCGGCAGCCTATCCCTACAGGGGAATTTTAATCTATCGCCCGCTGCCAGAGGACAACTTGAACTCGTTGCTTCCGATTCAATCCACGGCTTCAATCCCGCGGGCATCGGATCTTCGGGCGCAACCAGTTTCACCCTCTGGGCGGACACCCGCATCAACCTATCAGACGCAAATCCCTCCTCCTTGGCGGGCGTCGTCAGCCCCTTCGCCTATCAGACAGTCGCCGGCATCAATACAAGCGATGCCAGGCAGACCAAATCCGGATTCCTCTCGGCACTGGACGGGAGTTTCATTGAGACCGGATCCACCAACGGCGTCCTGCAGGAAAAACAATCTCTCCATTCTTCCAGTTTACTCCACGCATCTGACAAGAACCCAACCTTGCTGTTCGCGGGAGAGGGTGACATCGACGGCCTGACCTTGTTCTCAGCCAAATCATCCAAAGTGATCGCTGGCCAGGACATCCGCGATGTATCCCTTTACATCCAGAATGTGTCCGAGTCGGATATCAGCGTCGTCTCCGCCGGAAGAGATCTAATCGCCTACGACTCCGGCACGGAGTTTCGTTCCGCATCGAGAACGGAAGGGAATCTCACCGCAACTGGCAGCGATCCCGAGGCCGGCGACATCCAGATCTCGGGTCCGGGAGTGATCGAAATTTTGGTCGGCCGCGACCTGGACCTCGGAATCGGCGGAAACAACGCGGATGGAACAGGCTCAGGTATCACCAGTATCGGAAACGGGCGGAATCCTTATCTTCCATTCAAGGGAGCATCCATCATCGCTGCAGCGGGGATCGGAAAAGCAACTTCCTTGGCTGACAGCAAAGCGGATTTCTCCGCTTTCATCGAGAAATTCGTCCTAACCGCCGATGGCAAATCTCATCTCGATGAGCTGGGTCTAACCCGCTCCGGGTTCTCGGAACTGGACTCGGAAAACCAGAGTCGCGTCGCCCTGGAAGTGTTCTTCCTGGTCCTTCGGGATGCCGGACGCGACCACGGCGATCCTGAGAGTCCCGGCTACGGAAATTACGATGCCGGTCAGAAAGCAGTGAAGACTCTCTTTCCGGAGAAAAAAGACGAAATCACCTGGGAAGGCGACATCAATACGAGAGCGCGCGATATCCGCACTCGCAACGGTGGTGACATCTCTCTGTTCACTCCTGGCGGGGGACTGCAACTCGCCACATCAGTCGTCGGGACTCCGCTCACACCTCCAGGTATCATCACAGAGTCCGGCGGTCAGATCAACGTCTTTGCCGACAGGAATGTTGACCTCGGAATCTCACGGATCTTTACCCTGCGCGGCGGCGATGAAATCATTTGGTCTTCGAAAGGCGATATCGCCGCAGGTTCTTCATCGAAGACGGTCCAGTCCGCACCACCCACCCGCGTCCTTATCGATCCTCAGAGTGCTAACGTGCAAACCGATTTGGCTGGCCTTGCGACTGGCGGTGGCATCGGCGTCCTGAGCACTGTGGCGGGTGTCAAACCGAGCGATGTGGATCTGATTGCACCACTAGGCACGATTGATGCGGGAGATGCGGGCATCCGAGTCTCTGGAAATTTGAATATCTCCGCCGCTTTCGTAGTAAACACCGGGAACATTTCAGTAGGAGGAACCAGTTCCGGCACGTCCGCCCCTTCTGTTTCAACGCCGAGCATCAGCACGATCACAAGCTCGGCGAACGCGAGCGCCGCCACGACTTCCTCGGCATTGGAGAATGCCGCGCCACGACCGCAGGCCCCTCTCAATCCCGATTTGGAAGAGCCTTTGTCAGTCATCAATGTTGACATCATCGGATACGGAGACAGCGGCGCAGTCGACGACGAAGACGACGTGAAAGAGGACCGGTAACCGGGACCACCCCATCTTCATCGTTCTGGTGATCAATCGGTTGGGCGCATTGTGACATTCATGTCACTTCATTACCCTTTGTTTGACAGGTCTTCCGGCCAAACCCTTCCTCGCGTCAAATCTTCAGGAAGAATTTATTAGTTTCCAACAATCTGCTCCCATATCAAACCATGAAATCCTATAAGCTAAAACTTGCTAGAATAATCCTTTTCGTATTTCCGGGAGTCGCTCTTGGCACCCCAGCCACCTACACTTCGGGTGATATTCTCATGGGCTTCCGCGCTGATTCAGAGCCAGGCAGCAACACCTCCTATGTCATCAATCTTGGTCCCGTCGCAGCGCTCCGGGATGCTACCGCACCTATTAATTTGCCATTAGGCAACTTGAAAGCGGATCTCGATTTCACCTTCGGTTCCGGTTGGCGCACCCGCACCGATCTTTTCTGGGGCGTCGGTGGCACTCCATCCAATGTTGCGGATGTAGCTTCGGACCCCACGGTCACCCTCTATGGTTCTAAAGTTCAAACATCTGTAGGGACACCAGGAACCGCTTGGTCTGTCGCCGGCTCGTCCACACGAACCTCCATCGCAACGGTGATGAAGGGCCTACAAGATGCGTTTCCAACCTACCAGCAAACTGCCAACAGCACCAAAGCAGTTCTCCAGACCAATAGCACCGATTCCTTCGATTGGAGAGCCTACATGGCCACCGGTGGCGATCCCGACAAAACCACCGGCAACAAGGACTTCGGGGCATTTGCCAATATCGAAGGTTTACCCGCGCAGACACTAAGTCTGTTCCGTCTCCCCAACCAAGCGCAGGGTGTTTATGAAGGCTACTTTTCAATCTCTGCCGCAGGCGTGGTGACCTTCACTCCCGAGCCGAGCACCTTAACCTTCGCCACCTGGTCGCTCACCAATAGCCCAGGCCAGACGGCATCCCAAGACTATGACAACGACGGACTTTCCAATGGCATCGAGTTCTTTATGGGCACCCCTGGAAACGCCCCCACCCCGTCTCCGGCACTTGTCAACGGCACCATCACATGGCCGCGTGCCACGGGAAGATCCATCAGCTCGTTCGGCGTTGTGATCTCATCCGACCTTGGAATCAGCGACCCTTGGCATGCACCTACGCCGGGGCCAACAATCACCACGACCCAAGTAAGCTATTCGCTTCCTAACGGCCAGGGGAGAATATTTTCGCGTTTGTTCGTAACTCCGTGAATGTGAATCCGCGGGATCCAAAGGGCGTGTGTGTCGATTCTGTCGCCTAATAGCTCTAGAAAATCTCTCCCGCACTTCTCATTCTCGGATCGACTCTCATTAGAGAGTCATTACTAACAACCAAACAAATGAAATTCGAAAAATGTAATACATTACTCTTGGGTGCGGCAGTCAGCCTTCTGGCAGTCACCGCGTCACACGGAGCGGCTTATGTGGCGGGCGACCTGCTCATGGGCTTCCGGGTAACCGGTGGCCAGGGTATCGGCACCAGCTACGTCGTCAATATCGGGCAAGCCTCTAACTACCGCGATGTTGTCACTTACGGCACCGTTCCCATCGCTGGGGACTTTACCGCAGACCTCTCCGCAATCTACGGTTCGAACTGGGCCTCCCGGTCGGACTTGATCTGGGGCATCGCAGGCACGCCGTCTAACACCGCGACGGTCGGCGGAGATGATGCTGCCACCATGTATGCGTCCAAGCCGCAGACGGCTCCGGGAGTCGAGGGTTCTCCATGGACCATTGCCGGCCTCTCGACCCGCACATCGATTTCCACCCTCATCGTGGGCATGCAAGGCGGCTTCGCTGCCTATGCGGCGGCTCCAAACAGCTCCGCAGGCACCATCCAGCTTGATACCGACTCGAATGACTGGCGTTCCTACATGGCGGCGGGTGGCGATGCTACCAGAACCGCGGGTAACAAGGACTTCGGCGGCTTCGCCAACATCGAGGGTTCAGTCACCCAAGAGCAAAGTTTGTTCCGTTTGAACGGGCCGGACAACATCGGTAGCTTCGAAGGTACATTCTCGGTAGGTTCGGCCGGCCTCACATTCGTCCCGGAACCGACATCGTCGATGCTCGCCGCACTCGGTGCCATCACCTTGACCCTCCGCCGCCGTCGTTCCGCATGACTTTTCTCATCTATCATCCAATTAACTCCAATTAACTTCTATCAAAGTCCAACTGAATTATGAAAACCAAACACACACTATTCGCAGCCACCCTCTTTTTGGCCCTCCCGTCCTTCACGCAGGCTGAAACCCTGTATGTCACCGGTTCCACCGCTTTCCGCGCATCGTTCGTTACCTCCGTCGTCCACCTGATGGGCAATTCCTGCGCTGGCAAGCACGAAGGCACCAGTGCCACCGGAGCAGGCCGTTGCGTCCTTTCCGGCACCATTGCTGGCATTCCAACCGTGGTGAACTGCGCGTGGTCCGGCTCCGTCGGTGGCATTCGCTCCCTGACCAATCCTGCGGACATCGTCGATTCGTTCCTTTCGGACACCATCCCGTCGGGTGCAACCGTCAGTGTGTCAGGGTATCCCGCGCTTCCTGTTGTTAGCTCAACCACACAAGCACAAAACGCCACGGGAATCACCGCAGGCGAGGCCGACATCGCCATGTCGGACGTTTTCCAAAACTCCACACTCTACACCGCCCCGGCACTCACCGACAACTTGGTAGCCGTGGTGCCATTCAAAATGGTGGCTGGTAAAGGAGCGCCTGCTGCCATTGACAGCATGACCCCCCTGATCACCCAGCTCCTCTATGGATCCGGTAAAATCAGCCAAGCCCTCTTCACCGGCCTCGCGGCAGATAACTCCAAGTTCGTCTATGCCTTGGGTCGTGACGACCAGTCCGGCACCCGTCTAACGGTGATGGCCGAGTCCGGCAAGGGCGCCCTCAATCCCGTGGTGCAATACCTCACGACCAACGGCACCACCTTTAACCTAACGGCTTCCAGTGGTAACGGCGGATCCGGCAGTGGCAGCGGAGTCGCTGCACAGCTCGGATTTACCACCGCCGCCGCTACCGGCTATTCGATTGGTTACCTCGGACTGTCCGACGCCGCAACCGCGGTCACCGCTGGCGCCAAGGAGCTCAAATGGAATGGTGTCACCTATTCCGCAGGTGCGGTCCAAGGTGGGCAATACTCCCTCTGGGGCTATCAACACCTCTTCGTCGGAGCTGCTGCAACCGCCAATGACACCACCGTTGCCGGCGCCATTGTTGCCGAACTCATCCTCGTTCCTGGTACTGCCGGCATTGCGCTGGGCACCATGAACGTTCAGCGCGGCGCGGAAGGTGGCCTCATCGACCTCAACAACTGATTCGCTGCGCCTTGTAAGGTTCCTAGGCGGCGTTCTCGAGTTCATGCGAGGACGCCGCTTTTTTCCTTGATGACATGAAACTCTTCGAAACTCAAAATCTCATGCCGCATCGTTTCCTCACCATCGCCGGAGGACTTCTGTGCTTGCTGGTAGCGTATGGCCTTCCAACATTCGTGAACGATTCTAACAAAGAATTGACGCTTGAAACCGTCCGGAAATCCAATCGTCACAATAGGGTCGCTCAACAAAAACACCTAACCGATTCGAGTGCCTCGCCCCTGCTGGCCCTGAAAGACCACGGGGATTCTGATGAATCGGCATCAACTCCGGAAGCCTCCTCAATTTTCACCAAGCAAGCTCTGACAGATTCCCGATTTCATTCCGAATCCCGTTCCCAGCGCCCACACTCTCAATCGAAACTCCTCACCGGTCATCGGTCCGCACCCGATGAAACTACTATCTTCCGGGACGACCCTTCCGGCTTTGCAAGCAATCAGGAATCGGGCACTTCGCTTCTGAATACTGAAACTCCAGCCAACCCGGTCGCTGAAACGCTTGGTCCTATTTTTCGCGTTCCAGTCGCTTTTTCCGTGACCGATGAAAAATTCGAACATCGCTTTCCAGATATACCCCTGGAGGTGATGGATT
>JBBQDJ010000040.1:0-13891 GCA_038319595.1 Verrucomicrobiales bacterium | reverse complement strand
CGCCCGCAAGGGTGTTTGGAGAGAAAGGCCCGATAGCTCAGTCGGTAGAGCAGTGGATTGAAAATTCACGTGTCGGCGGTTCAAATCCGTCTCGGGCCACCTTCCAACCAGTCCGGTTTCGGAATCCGATCTAACTGGGATGATTCGGCCTGATCAGATCTAACGGCATCCTGCCGGTTAGATTAAGGTTCACGACGTTGGATTTCGTGATGGATCACCGAAGTAATCATCAAAACGAAGAAGGCGAAGAAAAGAACCTGAGAAATCAGGGCGATGGCTCCATGCAGGGCCGCAAAGCCGAGAGCTCCCGTGATGATGGTGAGTAGCAAAAATAGATGTGAGGAGTTGATCATGGTTAGATGGGGTTGTCTTAATAATCGCAGGATCCCGGCCAACCCGGCAGCCATCTTGGATATGACTATTCTTGAGTCACTTAAGGGGCTATCCTGTTTGTGCGAGCTAAGCAGCTCAACCGGTTTCGAGCGATTGTGCATCACGATTGGTGCAAAACGCATGATCGACAGCTAGTTTCGTGAAAAATAGGATTTGTCGGATATAGAGGCACGGCCTTACTGCCGTGCGGCCAATGGCTGGCGCAAGAAAAGAGCTTCGCGCGAGTTCTTGCTCAGCGCAGTGGCCAGGCGGACAGAAATGTCCACCCTCCTTAGCCTGTCCGCAACGAAGTGAGGAGCGTCGGGCTGAACAAGGATTTCAGACTGAACCGGGGGATCACTTTTTAATCAGGTAAACAAAAGCCACCAGCTTCCCGTCGCTGCGTTTCACTGTGGCCGCGCCCATGTCGGTGAAGTCCCCCAGCATGACCGCTTTCCACTGGGGATCCTCCGCCCAGTATTTCGGAAATTGAGCACCGCTTTTCTCACCGCGGTGAGTCACCACACCGCGCAGCATGGAAACATCGACGGCCTGGAAATCTCGCTTTAGTTGAGTCAGATCCAAAACTTTGGGTGAATTCACCGCCTCTGGAAAAGCCTTGGCCGCTTGGGCGGAGACAACGTCATTGACGGTAAGCGGACGAAGACCCTGCGCGGATCGGAACGAGTTGATAGCACCGATCAGGGCCTTGGTCTCACCTGCCGTGGAAACCTCCACTGCGACCGGATCCGTGTGAAGCGCCGGATCTTGCGTCTGTGATTGAACCGAACAAACGCTAAACATCAATGCGGCAAGGAATTTAGAGAAATTTTTCATTGGGTTGCGATGATTACTCATCTTCGGGGTAGTTCAACTCATTTCCAGTATCGCATGAATGACCCTCATGGAAGAGGGCGTAGGAGAGTTCTGGATTAGGAAGATTCATCACAGCGAAGATTGATCTGGGCAATTCAAAATATCCCCCTAGTTTCGTAGGAACCCTGAAACCTATGAAATACGACGTCTTTCAACTGCCGGAGGCTCATCAGCAAGTTCTGGATTGCACTCCGGAACCGCATAAGGTGCGCGTGATTTTCCTCGATGGTGAAGATGTTCCATTGGCCCGCGGCACCGCGTTGTTGCCGTTGCTGCTTGGGGTGGGGGTATTCTGGCCGGAGAGCCCCATGCCATGTCCTGATCGGCTCGCGCGCGCGAAGTGTGTCACTTTACCCAGCGGCGAAATGCTGTCTTTGAAGACGCTGGAGCTGTGCGAAGGAGATCCTCCGCACTACGACTTCTGGGTTTGCCAACCTTGATGCGTTCCTCAGGCCGCGCTGGCCGGGGCCTGAATCAACAGGCAATCCTCGAGAAAGGGTTGCAGCGTCTCAAGAAGGGCCGAACCCGGTTGCTGGAATTGCTCCCGAAAGTGGTCTTCAATGCGGCGCAGGGCGAACTCGAGGTCGGCCAGAATTAGATCATTCGCTTGTCCCCGGACCACCGCCAACAGGATGACGTAACGACCGGCGCGTGAGAGGGCGTTGCGTTGGTCCGCCAGTTCGAAGGTGTCGCGCAGTTTTCCATCATCGTCACGGACTTGCAGGGCGAGGCGGAGGACGGTGCTGTGGACTCTTTTGGCGGAAGCATGGCGGGCCGGATCGCAGCTCGCGAACGAGACCAAGGCAAGGCTCGCGACATCGAGAAGGAAGACCTCTTCCACTTGGAACCGATGGGTTTTCTCGAAGAGGATGTCCTCGTAGGTACGGCTGGTGAACAGGGCTTGCAGGTGCCAGATGAACCGGTCGAAGGTGCGCGGTGCATGAAACGGGCGGGAGGCCGGTGAATATTCGGCCAAGGCGCGGCGGATGGTCGCCCGCAGCATGGGTTCCAGATAGGTATCAATCCCGTTCTCCTTGGCGTAAACCGCGCGGCGCACCGCTTCTTCGACAATCGGGCTGAAGGCTTGCCGAAGATCGTCATCGGTGAAATCCGGATCGGTTTTTTCAATGACTTGCACCGGCACTGCGGGCTCGGGAGGCGTGGACGAAGGTGAACCGGGAAGCGTTTCCGCCGGAATCGGCATGACCGGCGCGGCCGCCGCGGTCGCCGCGGCGGGGGAGGGCAGAACCGTCAACGGTGGCGGCCAGGAGGCAGGGAATCCGCTGGAAACTGGGGCGGTTGCGCCAGCCCAAGAAGGCAGAGCCGAGAGACCTGGCAGGGATGCCTTTGAAGCGGCGAAATCGGCCCCCGATGGGATTGGCTTCCAAGCAGGAGAGCTGACGACCCGGGCACCGAGGCCGGAAACAGGGCTGGGGAGGGGAGAGAGAACCGCAGTCATGAGGGGGAGACGGTGGAACGGACCGTGGGGGAGGCGCATTCGGCAAGGGCACGGGCGGCCAACGCGATGCGGTTGAATCGTTCTTCGACGGAATCGCGGTCAACTGCGCGGCTTTCCAAGCGGGTGATCTGGGACTCAGTGCTTTCCCAAAGGGCTGCGACCTCACCTCGAAGCTGGCTGGCGAGTCGCTGGTCCCGATCGTTCAGATGGACTTGGAAGGAACTCTGCCAATCGCTGAGCCACGTGCCGATTTTCCGTTCGAGTTGTTGGACCGCAGGGGCAGCGGGCTCGCTGGATTTCATCGCGGCTACCTGCTGGATTTGTGCGGCCAGGCGTTGGGTTTCCTCGCGATGCTGAGCCAACCGGAGTTCGGTTTGCTCCCGCGTGGTATCGACGAGCCGGTGAACGTTTTCCTTGAGGGCTTCGAGTTGTGCCTCGTTGGCAAACACGCGGTCCTCCAAGCGGGATGAGGCCGGCGGCGCGGCGACTCCTCCGGTTTCAATGCGGGCGACTCGCTGCTCAAGACGTTCGAGATGGCGGCCGACGATGATTTCGCGGATCCGCTCGACAGTCTGGGAAGGATTGAGGGGTGATGAGGTGGGTGACATTGCGCTCTCCGTGGGGGGAGTCCTAGATGGGTGAGATCAGGGACACGGTTGAGTAGAGCGGGTTTGATAGCGAATGGGCGGAGAATTGTAAACAAGATCGGTGGCATTTCGTCTTTCCAGATGGTTTGCATGGGTTAAACGACTCTGAAGCCATTTGTAATCAACCATTTGTGAAATATCCGAATCGGTGGAAGACAGCGGGCCAAGAATGAGGTAAACCATTCCTGATGTCTGACGGTGACGCGGAAAAGGTGGATGATCGCGATGCGATCCTGGTTCAGGGCTATGCGAAAACTCGGAAGAGTTTAATCGCCCGTCTGGACAATTGGGAAGACCAACGGACCTGGGATGAATTCTATCAGACGTATTGGAGGCTGATCTACTCGGTCGCGGTCAAAGCCGGACTGCGGCAGGATGAGGCGTTCGATTGCGTGCAGGAGACGATTTTATCCATCGCCAAGCAGAGCAAGAAGAAGCTCTACGACCCCGAGCAGGGATCCTTCAAAACCTGGTTGATGAACATGACCCGCTGGCGCATCAACGATCAGTTCCGCAAGCGCAAAAAAGACACTGCGATGTTGGCGGGCGAGTGGGAAAGCGACCGAAAAACTGCGATGATCGATCGGGTGGAGGATCCCAACGGCGATGTTTTATCGCGTTTGTGGAATGTGGAATGGAAAAAAAACGTGGCCGACGCCGCTTTGTCCCGTGTGAAGGCGCAGGTTTCCCCGAAACAATATCAAATTTTCGACTGCTACGTCATCAAGCAATGGGACGCAAAGCGGGTCCAGGATCAGCTCAACGTCAGCATGGCGCAGGTGTATTTGGCAAAGCACCGCGTCGGTGCGGTGCTCAAAAAGGAACTCGCCAAACTCGAAGACGAAGCAGATGGCGATTAAAATCCGGCCGAATCCTGCGATCCCCGACCACGAGGTCCTTCGCAAGATCGGTGGCGGAGCTTACGGTGAGGTTTGGCTTGCCCGCGGGGTGACCGGCGCGTTGCGAGCGGTGAAAGTGGTCTGGCGCGAGGATTTCGAGGATGCCCGGAGTTTCGAGCGGGAGTTCGAGGGGATTTTGAAATTCGAACCCATGTCGCGGGATCACCCGGCGCTGGTGAACATCCTGCATGTCGGTCGCAGTCCTGACGGAGTTTCGTTTTACTATTACGTGATGGAACTTGGCGACGATGTGACGTCCGGCCAAGACATCAACCCCATCGAGTATGAGCCGCGCACCTTGCGCGCGGACAATCCCCAGGCGACCGGGGTGCAATGGAGCACCAGCGACTGTATCGACGTCGGCTTGAGGTTGGCCGAAGCGCTCGATCATTTGCACGAACGCGGACTCGCGCATCGCGATGTCAAGCCGTCCAACGTGATTTTCGTCAATGGCCGCGCCAAGCTGGCCGATATCGGGCTCGTGGCGACCCGCGGTCAGCGGACCTTCGTCGGGACCGAGGGATTTGTTCCACCGGAAGGTCCGGGATCCTCCCAGGCGGATGTCTACAGCCTGGGTAAGGTGTTGTATGAAATCGCCACCGGGAAGGACCGACTCTCGTTTCCGGAACTGCCCGAAGTGATGCCTACCGGAGTGGATCGGAAACGCTGGCTCGAACTGAACCGCATCATCTGCGACATTTGCGAACCGCGGATTTCCAAGCGCAAAATCTCCAGTGCCGCCGATCTAGCCGACGCGCTCCGCCGCCTCCAACGCGGCAAGCACCGCCGCCAGAGCGGGCTCGCGGTCTGGATGACGACGTTCCTGCTCACAGGATTCTGTGGCTGGGCGGCTTGGGAGATGCTGAAGGGAGGCGAATGGCTAGAGAGTTTCTATCCAACCGCCCTGATCGTGCCCCCCCAGACCGGAACGCTGCGGGTGGTGAGCATCCCGGAAGGTGCGGATGTCTTCGATGTAAAGTCGGGTAGATTCTACGGCACGACAAACAACGTCGAAATTCCTGTGACCGTGGGCGACTCCTATGAATTGGTGGTCAAAAAGTCCGGATTCAGCAACTGCCTGCTGGATGGCAGGGTTCTGGCATTGACGGATGCACCGCTTCTAGCGGAAATGAAAATCTACTCTCCCCCGCAAGCCGGTGAACCCTGGAAGGACCATCTGGGTAATATCTATCAGCCGGTAGGGACCCAGCACGAAAGCTCGGGATTTGTCCGAAAGATCAACTGGCAGAAATTCATCCAGTCCAACAAACGTGCGATGGAGGTGGTCAAGTTCTCACAGAACGGGCAGCCGATTGAAATCGTGGTTTGCAAGCCCGATGACGCCGTTGCCTACTGTGAATGGCTGCGCCAGAGCGCGTGTGATTTGGGATACCTAACGGATAACTTTGAGGTCTATCCGCTCATTGAGAGCAGTTTCGAAAATCCCGAACTCAGCGAGCGGGCCCGCAAAGAGGGGATGAAACCGTTCCGGGTGGCGGTCCGGCGGATTTCCTTCGGTGAGATCGCCATCACCACCGAACCCTCTGGCGTGGAGGTTTACATCAGCCCTATTTCAAGTCCTAACAACCAGTTATCCGTCGGGTCGACGAACAACTCGCTTGAAATCCCCGATGTCAAGCCGGGCACTTGGAGGATCTATCTGGTGCGCGAGGGTTACAAGCCGCTGACCATCGACGTCCAGGTGGCTGACGGCGAAAGAGTCGCCAGGACGGTGAGGCTGGACAAGAGCGAGGGAGTGATCTTCGGCAAGGCATGGGAAAATGGGATCGGGATGCGCTTCGCCCCGATGGGTCAGGATTTGATGGCCTCGATCTGGGAAACCCGAGTGAAGGACTACCAACGATTTATCAAGGAATCCAATCCCCGACACGCTGGACCCAAGGGGACGGAATTTCCCCAGTCCGCCGACCAACCGGTGGTTTTTGTCTCTCGCGAGGACGCCCAAGCGTTTTGTGTCTGGCTCACTGAGAAGGAGCGCAAGGACGAGCGGATCGCTCAGACGCATGTTTACCGGCTTCCGACCGATTTGGAATGGAGCAATATGGTGGGTCTGCGGGAGGATCCGGAGCTCAGCCCCGGTTGGCGGCATGCGCGGAAGCAGCAGACCTATCCGTGGGGGGATGCATGGCTGCAGAGGAGTGGCTTGCCGGTGGGAAATTACGCGGATGTGTCCGCATCCCGCGCGCCTGGAGTGGCGGTTGACCGGACGATTCCGGATTACGACGATGGCTTCCCGCACACCGCTCCGGTCGGCTCCTTTCCGCCCAATTCGCTGGGACTTTATGATCTGGGCGGAAACGTCCAGGAATGGGTGGAGGACGAGTATTCACAACTGGGAAAGAGCTCGCTGGGGGTTCTTCGCGGTGGCGGATGGAGCAGTTATCAGGCGGAAGATCTTTTCTCCGGTTCCCGCAATCCGGTGCCGCCCACCTACCAGGATGCCATCTACGGATTCCGGGTGGTGCTTGCCAAAGTCCCGCCGAAAGCCGAAGACCATCAGTAAACCTTATCCCGCCCATCAAACACTTCCATGGTTGAAATCAAACTGACATACGAAGGCGACCTGCATTGCAGCGCCGTGCACCTGCCGTCCGGTAACACCCTAGTCACCGACGCCCCTCTGGACAACAATGGCCGGGGTGAGGCGTTTTCCCCGACCGACTTACTCGCCACCGCGCTCGGGGCCTGCATGGCCACGGTCATCGGCATCGTCGCCAAACGCAAGGAACTGGCAGTCGAGGGCATGGCCATCGCCGTCCGGAAATTCATGTCAGACGACCAACCGCGCCGGATCAAGCGCCTCGAACTGGACTTGCAGATTCCGCTTCCCGGGTCCCACCCAGACCGGAAGGTCCTGGAGAGCGCGGCCCGCGGCTGCCCGGTCCATCACAGCATCCATCCAGACATCGACGTTGTCATGAACTGGATCTGGCAAGAGGGTTGAATCACGGGGCGTAGGCCTCGATTTCGGAGAGAAATCCGAAATTTCGATCATAGTTGTCCTGCTGGGGATAGGCATCGACAAACGTGGCACGGATGAACCGGGCTTTTGCAGGTTCGAATCTAGCAGCGGCTTTGGTCGCCTTCTTCTGGGGAAACTCGGTGCGGCCGACCTCGGTGAAGGTTGCGCCATCCTCGCTGATAGAGACTGCGACCGTTTTCGTCGAACCCACGTCCGGCGTTCCATAGACGATCAGGTGGATCATTTGGACGCTTCCCAAATCGACCGTTGCGGTTTTTGGGAAATTCGGCGACTCGTCGGTTGCGTAGCAGCTTGGTGCGTAGCTCGTCCAGCTCCCGTCGGTCAGTCCGGTGTCCCAGCCGTGGGCGTTAGGATGGCTGGATTTGAAGGGTTTGCCGATCGAGACCTTGTGGCCCATGGTCGGATCGAAGGGCCAATGGGTGTTAAAAGCAGCGGCGGGCAGTCCTTCGCGGTTCATCAGGTTGGGCTCGGCGATCTGAGACCAGCCGAAACGGGCTCGGTCCGGTTTCGCTACGGACGGGCTGGTTAGGACGATGGACTTTCCATCCGCCGAAATCGTCGCGTCAGCCGGTTGATAGACCCCGTCGCTGCCGGCGATTTCAAACAGGGTGGGGGCCTTGCCGTCGCGGGTTGTTAGGCCGCCGCCGGTGTGATCGAACTCAATGCGGATGCCCGAATCCGTGGCTTGGTATTTTGAATACAGGGGGCCGGATTTGACCAAACCGGTCTTGCCGTAGGTGTCAGCCAACGCCCAAAGGGCCAAACGGCGGGCAACCTCGCTCTTGTTGTTCGGGTGAATGTCTTTCGGGTTTCCGATGTCGTTGGTCACCGCCATGCCGGTGTGTGGCACTTTGAGTGTTTCCTGTTGGGCCACCCAAATGCCGGGCATGTCACTGTCACGGGCCGGGCCGTAGTTGTATGGGGCGAGTTGCACAAAAAGGAACGGTGCGTCGGGGGCGTTGAAGCTCGTGCGCCACCCAGCAATGAGCGCTTTCATTTTCGCCTGATAGAGCATGCCTTCGCCGTTGTTAGACTCCCCTTGGTACCAAAGAAAGCCGCGCAGGGCGTAGGGAGCCAGAGGATGGATCATCGCCTGATAGGTTCCAGTCTCCGCGCCGGAACCCAATTGCAGCAACTCGGGCGCCACCGGTATTTCAGGTGCCAGTTTCCCCGAATCGAGGGCGTTTCCCGCAGCGTCGGCCCAGTCCCGGACGGCCGAAACATACTTGCGGTATGGTAGATCGTATCCCGGAAACCCCGGACTTCTCGCGAGGCGTTTGAGATGCAGGTCCGCCAATTCAGGGATGCCTTCAAGCCCCTCTTCCGCGAACCATGGCTCGATCCGCGATCCGCCCCATGAGCTGTGGATCATGCCGATGGGCACTTTCAACTCGTCAGCCAACTGTTTGCCGAAAAAATAGGCCACCGCAGAGAATCCCTTGGCCGTTTCCGGTGTCGCAGCCGTCCATTTGGCTATGACCGATTCTTGTCGGGTATGGCTCAACGCCTTCGGCACATCGAAGAGGCGCATCAGCGGAATCGGACCCGCTGCGGCGATCTGCTGATCCTCTTGGCGAGTCTGCTGGACATTGAACTCCATGTTGGACTGTCCACTGCCCAGCCAGATTTCACCGACCAAAAGATCTTTGATTTCCAGCGGCGCGCTGCCTTCATCAAAGACTGTGTGGTTCTGACCCGTCGCGTTGGCTGGCATGGCATCCCACGAGGTCGTACAGCGTCCACGAGCATCTGCAGTGGTCGATTTGGTCTGTCCGCCGAAGGTCACGCTGAGCTTTTTCCCGGCCGTCGCGCGCCCCCAAACGGGAACCGGTTTCTCTCGCTGGAGAACTCCGCCGTCTTGAAAAAGGGGAGCAAGAGTCACTTCGGCAGGAAGAAGCTGGCTGGTCAGGAAGAGCGCCAGCCATGCGGAACGGTGCTTGGACATGCGGTCATGCTACATGGCGGAGACATCAGGTCTAGCAAGGGATTGCGCGAGATAATCCTCCGGTGTAACAGAGAGGATTCTCGAAAAAATAGTTGCGTTTTGCGCGTTTTGACTCCACTTTTCGGCGAAACCTCATAAAACAAGGTAATTAACTAAGGATTATGCTTCCCGAGCACGCCCCATTCACTTCCGACCAACGCAAGTCGTTGGATTTGCTACTTGCTGGCTTCGATCCCGTCCAACGCGGTTGGCTCAGCGGATTTCTGGCTGCCCAAGGAGCTCCGGCTCCGATTTCGGCAGCTCCCGTCCCGGCTGGGAAACTCACGGTCCTCTATGGAACCGAGTCGGGAAATTCCGAAGTCCTCGCGGATCGTGCGGTCAAGGAAGCCAAAAAGCGGGGTTTCCAAGCGAGCATGAAGAACATGTCCGAGATCCAACCTCTGGACCTAGCGAAGGCGGCCAATCTGCTCGTCATCGTCTCCACCTGGGGCGACGGAGATCCGCCTGAGACGGCGGTGCCATTCTATAAGGATTTCATGGCGTCGGACGTTGCCTTGGCCGGCGTCCGCTACTCGGTTTGCGCCTTGGGTGACACGTCGTATGAGAAATTCTGCCAAATCGGCAAAGATTTCGATGCGCGGTTAGAAGGGCTGGGCGCGGTTCGCGTGGCGGCCCGTCAGGATTGCGATTTGGATTATGAGGATTCCTACGCCACTTGGCTGGGAGCTTCGCTGGCGGCGCTTGCGCCTGCATCGGCGGTTCCTCCGGTCTCGTTTGTTGCTCCACCCGCTGCGCCTGCGGTTGAGTATGGCAAGAAGAACCCATTTCCTGCAGAAACCCTTGATACGGTGATTCTCAACGGCGAGGGAACCTCGAAGGAAACCCTGCATCTGGAATTTTCACTGGCGGGTTCCGGTCTCTCCTATGAGCCCGGCGACGCGCTGGCCGTTTTGCCGGTCAATGCGCCGGATGTCGTCAAGTCCGTGATCAACGCCGCAAAACTAACCGGCAATGAAGAGATCGAAGTGAAGGGTGTTGGCCGCAAGTTGCTGGCGGACGCGCTTCGCGAAGACTACGACATCACCGCCTTGTCGCGCGCCGTGCTGACCAAACTCGCCGAAGCAGCCGATTCGGCATCGCTGCGGGAACTGCTCGCAGAAGGGGCGAAGGAACAACTCAAAGAGTTTAACGACGGTCGTGAAATCATCGACGCGATTTTGAAATTCGCTCCTAACGGCCTTTCTGCAGAGGCGCTGGTCGGGGTTTTCCGCAAGCTGCCGGTCCGCCTATATTCCATCGCCTCCAGTCCGCTGGCGCACGAGAACGAAGTGCATCTCACCGTCGCCGCCGTGCGCTACGGCACCCACGGCCGCGAGCGCAAAGGCGTCTGCTCCACCTATCTCGCCGATCTCGTGAAAGCCGGGGATCCCGTGCAAATGTTCGTTCAGCCTAACAAGAATTTCCGCCTTCCCGCTGACGGCTCCACGCCGGTCATCATGGTCGGTCCCGGGACCGGTGTCGCGCCGTTCCGCGCCTTCGTCGAGCATCGTGCGGCGCTCGGCAGCACCGGTAAGAATTGGTTGTTCTTCGGAGACCAGCACTACACCTACGATTTCCTCTATCAACTGGAATGGCAGGACCATCTCAAGGAAGGCACGCTCAGCCGTCTTGACGTCGCGTTTTCCCGCGACCAACCGGAGAAGGTCTATGTTCAGGATCGCATGATCCAGCAGGCGAAGGAACTCTATCAATGGCTTGAAGAGGGCGCTCACTTCTACGTCTGTGGCGACGCCAACCGCATGGCCCACGACGTCCATGAAGCCTTGATCTCCGTCGTCGAGAATCAGGCAGGCATTTCCCGCGAAGCGGCTGAGGTCTACGTCGAAGACCTCAAAAAAACCAAACGCTATCAACGCGACGTTTACTGAAATTTAAATTCCAACTTCCCATCACCATGTCCGAGAAAAAACTCTCAGCCAACGAATACATCAAGATCGATAGCAACTACCTCCGCGGCACCATCGCCGAGGGACTTGCCGATTTATCGACCGGTTCGATGGCCGAGGATGACCAACAGCTCCTCAAATTCCACGGCACCTATCAGCAGGATGATCGCGATATCCGTGCAGGCCGCCGCAAGCACAAGCTGGAGAAGGCGTTTTCCTTCATGATCCGCATTCGCGTGCCGGGTGGCGTCGCTACTTCACAACAGTGGTTAGAAACCGACCGCCTCGCGACCCAGTTCGCCAACGGCACCATCAAGCTAACCACCCGCCAAGCCTTCCAATTCCACGGTATCATCAAGACGAATCTCAAGCGCACCATCGCTGAGATCAACCAAGCCGCGATGGACACGATCGCCGCTTGCGGCGACGTGAACCGGAACGTGATGTGCAATCCCAACCCCCACCTTTCGAGCATTCACGCCCAGGCGTTCAAAGCGGCGGAGGACATTTCCACGCATCTCACGCCGCAGACCCGCGCCTATCATGAGATCTGGCTCGACGGTGAGAAAATCGAGTCCAGCGAAGAAGAGATCGAGCCAATCTATGGCAAAACCTATCTGCCGCGGAAATTCAAGATCACCGTCGCCGTGCCGCCGTCCAACGATGTGGACATCTACGCGAACTGCCTTTCATTTGTCGCCATCGTCGAAAATGGCAAGCTAGTGGGTTACAATGTCGCCGTGGGTGGCGGTATGGGATCGACCCACGGCAACGATGCGACTTATCCGCGTATCGCCGATGTCATTGGTTTCTGCACGCCGGAACAAGTGGTGGACGTCGCCGAGAAAGTCGTGCTCGTGCAGCGTGACTTCGGCGATCGCACGGACCGCAAGCACTCGCGCTTCAAATACACCGTGGACGACCACGGGCCGGACTGGATTCTCGCGAAGCTCAATGAATACCTCGGCTACCCACTCGGCCCGGTGCGCGATTTCAAATTCGAGGATAATGGCGACCGCTACGGCTGGGTCGAGGATGCCAATGGCAATTCGCATTTGACCCTCTACATCGCCGGTGGACGCGTGCTCGACACGCCGTCCTATCCGATGCGCACCGGCCTTCGGGAAATCGCGAAGATCCATGAAGGTGACTTCCGCCTCACCGCGAACCAAAACTTGATCATCGCCAACGTTTCGCCAGCGAAGCGCCCGGAGATCGAAGTTCTGTTGGAAAAATACGGCATCAAGGACAGCCACTTGCAAAGCGCGCTGCGTCTCAATTCGCTTTCCTGCGTCGCCCTGCCTACCTGCGGCCTCGCCTTGGCCGAAGCCGAGCGTTTCCTGCCTGAACTCATCACCGAGCTGGAGGATTCGCTCGAGGAAAACGGCCTGCGCCACGATGCCATCACCATCCGCATGACCGGCTGCCCTAACGGCTGCGCCCGGCCCTTCATTGCGGAGATCGGCTTCGTCGGCCGTGGCCCGGACCGCTACAATGTCTATCTCGGCGGTGGCTTCGCCGGCCAGCGGCTGTCGAAACTCTATCGGGAAGATGTTCATGCCGACCAGGTCAAACCGCTGCTCGCACCGATCTTCGCCCGCTACGCGAAAGAGCGGAACGAAGGCGAACACTTCGGCGACTTTTGTATCCGTGCCGGCTACGTCGTCGCCACGATTCAAGGACCGGACTTCCACAAGAACATCAAGTCCGAGGCGCTTGTTTCTGCCTGATTGAAATTCCTAACGAGTTCCATCATGGAAGCACTCAAATTTGAATTCCCCACCGCAGTTTCGGCTGACATCGATCCTATCGAATTGTCCGCCGCTCTCGCGCCGCTGCGTGCCGGTGACCGTCTCCGGTTGCTTTACGAGCAGCTCGGCGACCGGCTCGTCGCGACCACCAGCTTCGGCCTGCAAGCTGCCGTCATGCTGCATCTCATCCACGAGCACGCACCGAAGATTCCCGTGGTCTTCATCGATACCGGCTTCCTGTTTCCTGAAACCTATCAGTATGCCGAGGAACTGGCGGCGAAATTCGATCTTGACCTACGCATCTATCAGCCGGCGGTTTCCGCAGCGCGTCTTCAGGCACTTCACGGAAATCTCTGGGAAAAAGGCAAAGACGGTGCGGACCAATACGGCCTCATAACGAAGGTCGAGCCGATGAACCGCGCCCTCCGTGAAACCCGTGCCGATGTCTGGCTCAGTGGTCTCCGCCGCTCCCAATCCAACACGCGCATCGACCGCCCGTTTGTCGAACAGCAGAAAAAAACGGTGAAAGCCTATCCGATCCTTGATTGGGCCGACGCACAGGTGGATTTGCACTTTCATCAGAACAATCTTCCACGTCATCCATTGGCCGAGAAGGGCTTCGTCACGATGGGTGACTGGCACAGCACGAAGCCCGTCGAAGACGGCGATGTCGGGGCCACCCGCTTCAATGGTGAGAAATTCGAGTGCGGGTTGCATCTCGATTCCGGTTCCGCAGATTTCCAAATCTAACAATCAAATGGTGATGCTCCTCCCTCGATCCGTCTTCGTCATCTTGTTCCTCGCGTTGCCGGCCTTAGTGCGGGCGGCGGAGGCACCGAATATCATCGTGATCATGGCGGACGATATGGGCTTCTCCGATATCGGTTGTTATGGCGGCGAGATCGAGACTCCCAATCTCGACCGCATGTCGAAAGAAGGGCTGCGTTTCACTCAGTTCTACAACAACGCCAAATGCACCACGACCCGTGCCT
>JBBQDJ010000039.1:0-13891 GCA_038319595.1 Verrucomicrobiales bacterium | reverse complement strand
GCCGTGCAGGTCGAGTGGGGCCAGGCGATCGATCCGGAAGTCGTTAGAGCCAAACTCGCGGAAGGTGGATTCGACACGGTCACCTTCATCCATTCCGAAACCTCCACCGGTGTCCTCAACGATCTCGCGGGCATTTCCAAGGTCGTCAAATCCTTTCCGGACACGATGCTCATCGTCGATACCGTTTCCTCGCTTTCCACCGTGCCGGTGGCCATGGATACAAACCAGATCGACGTCATGCTCGCCGGCGTCCAGAAGGCGCTGGCCCTTCCTCCAGGCCTTGCCGTGTTCGCTGTTTCCGAAGCTGGGATGGAACGGGCAAAGGGCAATTCTAACCGCGGCTACTATTTTGACTTCGTGGAATTCGCCAAGAACGCTGCCGTCAACAATACCCCTTCCACTCCGGCCATTTCCATCATTTACGGGCTACAATACATCCTCGGTGAAATCGCCAAGGAAGGCTTCGCCGCCCGCCAGGCGCGCCATGCGAAAACCAATGCGATGATCGCCGCCTGGGGAGCCAAACACGGCTTCGAGTTGTTCGCACCGGAAGGCCGCCGCTCGTTCGCACTCACCTGCTTCCAGACGCCGGAAGGCTTTGATCTATCAGGGTTTATCAAGAACCTGAAAACTAAACACAACTTCCTGATCAACGGCGGCTACGGCAAGATCAAGGGCACCACCTTCCGCATCTCCAACATGGGCAACGAAACCGAAGCCACCATGCAGGAACTCATCGATGCGATGGACGACGTCCTCGGCTAGAAGACCCGCTGCATCCAAATTGCAGGTGCCATTCAAGGGAACAGGCTCCTCGATTAAACGGGTGGCCTGTTTCTCCGGAGGACGCAGGTGCCGCCGGATTTGCTCGTCGTTTGGAAACAAAGTTCGGCGGCCCGGAAGCCGCAGAACGTCATGCTCCATCCTCAGCCGAGAATGAAAAAACCACTCAACTCCCGCCGCGGTTTCAGCGACGCCGACGGAAAAGGAGCAGTGCGGAAAGCGCCATCAAACCGGCGGAAGCGGGCTCAGGGATGGCCTGCCAAGTCACCACGTCTTGGCGGGACGCGTTAGTCAAAAATGTCACATTGGCCGGTGTGAAGGTCGGTGCCTGTGCCAGATACTGATTCGCCCGCGTGATGGTATCGAGGTTCAGCGCTGAAGTAATCCTCACATTGCCATCGGCCAGTGAGTAGGCCGACAGGGATTCGGTCGTAACTTCCCAGATCGCCCATTGGACCGCCGCCGCTTCCTGTGCCGACTGCGACGAGAGAAGATAGCCACCCACCAACCGGGAAACGGTGTCGGTGGCGGAAAGCGAGAGAGGATTTTGAATCTGATAGATCAGCGTCTCACCATAGGAGAGGGCTTGGGTCGGTTCGATGCAGAATGCGTCAAAATCGGTGAATTTGGAGACCCCGGAAGGGTAAGCTTGAATGAAGCTGCCGTTGTCGACAGTTCCTGTGACCGGGATTCCCGGATCGATTCCGATCAAGGTGGCGGAGATGTTTTGTCCGTTGGACTTAGCTGCCGCGAGGGCCGCCGCAATGGCGACGGCGCAAATCAGTAGTTTCGTTGTTTTCATGGGGGGAGGCAAAAGAGTTGCCCATCTCCACCCGTGAGATCAAGAAAACTAAAGGATCGAATCAAAACGGCTCCGATTCAGATACCAACTCATTGATTTTAATAGATTTACAATTCGAAATCCCAAAAGAAAGCCGTATTTGCAATGCTTCCTAGTTATCAGGAATTATTAATAAAGTTTCAAAACTGCCTTTCAAAATCCGGGATGATGGCGGTCATTTCGTCGCCGATTCGTGCGGGCCGTCATCGCTGACGGAACCAGCCGGTGATGCTCATTCGGGACTTCCTGGCGGGCAAAACCTCGTGCCAGAACTCTCCGGACATGAAGGACACGAGCGTTCCCATCCGGGGTTCGATCAGAATGAACTCCCCACTCCGGTCACCGGCGGTGGTCCAAAGTTTCAACTCGCCGCCATCGCCCGGCTGCCAGTCTGGATTCAGATAGAGAATCAGCGTGACGACGCGGTTGGAGGTTCCAGCATGGCGATCCAGATGAGGCTTATAAAACGCACCTTCAGGATAAATCGCGAAATGGCCCTCGAAATCGGCGAGATTGAGGAAAAATTTCTGATTCATCGCCAGACGAAGGATTTCAAGGCTCGCTAAGTAGTGATTCTGCTCCGTTGAGTTGCAATCCGGGTCCAGCCACAGGACCTCATCGCGCCGGATCTCCTCTCGAACTTGGAGACCGGTTCCCCTGCCGACGCCCGCGCGGTGGAATTCCCCTTTTCCCCAGGCGGCTTCACATTCTGCCCTCAATCCAGCCGACTCCAACCGCCCAAGGTATTCCGGCACGGTGGCCCAACCACGAAGATTCATTGCTTCCATCAGGCCATCCATCCGCTCCAAAAGCAGAATTCCGAGAGTCACAGCGAGACAATTCCACGGATTTTGGGAACAGAATCCGGAACGGCTAGACCGATTCCACGATAATGTTTCCGTAAGCAGTTGTGTCTCCGGTACGGATGAGTCCGATGGCCCCGGGAACTCGCTTTTTGAAATCGACATGAGCCTCGCGGGTCAAAGGAATCTCGCCGAACGATTTCGTGAAACGGGCGAGAGTTTCCGGACTGTTAGTGGCAACAAACTCTTCCGCCTGCCAGATCCTGCCGATCTTGAAAACAGGAGTCAGCAGGTCCAGCACGTCGAGCACCGTGGGGATGTTCCGAGTCAGTGAGATATCGACTGTCTCGATTTCCGGCCAGTAAGGAAATGCCCAATCTGCGATCACCAGCGTGTTGGTGTGGCGGATGCGCGCGATCAATTCGAGGACGTGGGGATTGAGAATACCGGTCTGAAGCATGGCGCATTTTTTCCGTTTCAACGGCTTACGTCAACCTGCTTTCGACGAATCCAACTAGGATTCATCGTCTGCTTGAAGCGGGAGGGTGGCACCCGATGCACGGATTTGAAGACGCGGAAAAAATGAAAGGCATCCTTGAACCCGAGGGTGGCGGCGACGGACTTCACCGAAGAACCGCTTTGAATTTGGTGCTGACACATCCCGACTTTCTGCCATGCATCGCGTTGTTCTCCCTATTGAGTTTCTAATCCATGTCCCAATCTTCAAATCCAAAAATCGGCATTCGACCGACCATCGACGGTCGCCTTGGCGGTGTCCGCGAATCGCTTGAAGCGCGCACGATGCAGCAGGCAAGAGCCGTCGCTGAGTTGATCGCCGCGGAACTCCGCTACCCGGACGGAAGTCCCGTCGAATGCGTCATTTCCGATGCTTGCATCGGAGGGGTCGCGGAAGCCGCCGCTTGCGCGGACAAGTTCCGGCTTTCAAACGTCGGCGTCTCTCTCACCGTGACTCCCTGCTGGTGTTACGGTTCGGAGACGATGGATATGGACCCGCAGTTGCCGAAGGCCGTCTGGGGTTTCAACGGCACCGAACGCCCCGGAGCGGTCTATCTGGCAGCCGTGCTCGCCGGCCATACCCAGAAAGGTCTGCCGGCTTTCGGCATCTACGGCAAGGACGTGCAGTCCGCCAACGCCACGGAAATCCCAGCCGACGTGCGCGGCAAACTGCTTTCGTTTGTCCAATGCGGACTCGCCGTCGCTCTCATGCGCGGCAAGAGCTATCTCTCGATGGGCGGCACTTCGATGGGCATCGCGGGCTCGGCGATCGACTCGAAAATGTGGGAAAAATGGCTCGGCATGCGTGTCGAGGCGATCGATATGACCGAGTTCGTCGGTCGCATGGCAAAGGGCCATTACGATCACGCAGAGTATGAGAAGGCCCTCGCGTGGGTGAAGGAAAATTGCCCGGAAGGTAAGGACTACAATTCCCCTAACACGACCCGCTCACGCGAACAGATCGATCAGGAATGGGAGGACAGCGTGAAGATGGCGCTCATCGCCCGCGATCTGATGATCGGCAATCCCAAGCTCAAGGAAATGGGCCTCGGCGAGCAATCTCAAGGTCACAATGCCATCGTATCCGGCTTCCAAGGTCAGCGCCAGTGGACCGACCATTTTCCTAACGGCGATTTCCTCGAAGCCATCCTCAATTCCTCCTTCGATTGGAACGGTAAACGCGCCCCCTACCTCGTCGCCACTGAGAACGACGCGCTCAACGGTGCGGGTATGCTGTTCGGCTACCTGCTCACTAACAGCGCCCAAATCTTCGCCGACCTCCGCACCTACTGGAGCGTTGATGCGATCCAGGAAGCCAGCGGAAAGTCGTTCAGCCACCCACTCGTCGGCGACGGCATCCTCCACCTGATCAACTCGGGCCCCGCCGCGCTCGATGGCACCGGCGAGCAGACCAATGCCGATGGCAAACCCACAATGAAGCCCTTCTGGGAAATCACCGAAGCCGAGGTGGAAAAATGCCTCAAGGCGACCACCTGGCATCCATCTATCACCGAGTACTTCCCAGGCGGTGGCCTCAGCACCCGGTTCCGCACCCGCGGCGGGATGCCCGCCACCATGGTCCGCCTCAATCTCGTGGACGGCCTCGGACCCGCGCTGCAGGTCGCTGAGGGCCACACCGTGGATCTGCCGGACGATATTCACGACACGCTCGACCAGCGCACCAACCCCACCTGGCCGACCACTTGGTTCGCGCCGATCCTCACCGGCAAAGGTGCCTTCACTAGCGCTTACGAGGTGATGAACCACTGGGGTGCCAACCACTGCGTCATGACCTGCGGCCACGTCGGCCATCTCTATTTGACCTTGGCCTCCATGCTGCGCATCCCGGTTTACATGCACAACGTGGCTGAAGATCGAGTTTTCCGACCCAGTGCCTGGACCGCCTTCGGCACCGCCGATCTTGAGGGAGCAGACTTCCGCGCCTGCGCAAACTACGGTCCGCTTTACGGAAAATTCTAGCCATCCTCATCCAAAATCCATAGCTCTCTGGAAACTCACTATGAAATCCATCACCTTCCTCGCGCTCGCTTTCGCCGTTATTCTAACCGGATGTGATAAGTCCAAGAAGTCCGGACAACTCAGCATCGCCGTCATTCCGAAAGGCACCACCCACATCTATTGGAAATCCGTCGAGGCCGGTGCGAAGAAAGCCGCCGCCGAACTCGGAGTGAATGTGACATTTATCGGGCCTCAGCGGGAGGATGACCGCACCCAGCAGATCGATTTGGTCACCAACCAGGCACTCCAGAACGACGCCATCGTCCTCGCTCCCCTTGACGCCGTCGCGCTCAGGGATTCCGTGAAAAGCGTGGCCGAAAAGGGCAAGCCCGTCGTCATCATCGACTCGAGTCTGGCGGATAGTTCCGGATTCATCACCAGCTACGTCGCCACCGACAACCGCGAGGGCGGGCGCATCGCCGCCCGCCGCCTGTCCGAACTTCTATCAGGAAAAGGCAAGGTCGCCGTGCTCCGCTACATGCAGGGCAGTGCTTCCACCGAACAGCGCGAGGAAGGTTTCCTCGAAGAGATCAAGAAATCCCCCGCCATTGAAGTGGTGAGTTCCGAACAGTTCGCTGGAGCCACCGCCAGTCAGGCGCAGGATGTCGCCACCAACCTTCTCACCCGCCTCGTCAGCGAGGGTGCACTCACCGTGGACGGACTCTTCTGCAGCAACCAGACGAGCAGCTACGGCATGCTCCAAGCCCTCCGCGGCAAGAACCTCGCAGGCAAGGTGAAATTCGTCGGTTTCGATTGCGATGCCACCTTCATCGATGCGCTTAAGAAGGGCGAAATGCAAGGATCCGTTCTGCAGGACCCGGTCAACATGGGTTACCTCGGAGTGAAAACCGCAGTCGCCAAACTCAAGGGTGAAAAAATCGAAGCCGTCATCGACACCGGTGCCACGCTGATCACTCCGGACAATCTCAACGAACCGAAGATCGTCGAACTGATCAAGACGCAGCTCCCATGAAGAGGTTGAGAGTCCGGAGTTGAGGCTTGCGAGTTAGATTTTTCTCTTCTTTCGCTCAACTCCCAACCATCAACTCTCAAGGCAATGCCCCCCGTTCCTCCACGCCTCGTCATGCGGGGCATCCGTAAAACCTTCGGACCCACCGTCGCCCTCGGGCGGGTGGATCTCGAAGTGTTGCCCGGCGAGGTGCACGCCCTAGTCGGAGAGAACGGTGCCGGCAAAAGCACGTTGATGAAAATCCTCTCCGGAGCCCACCTCCCGGACGAGGGAGCGATGGAAATCGATGGCAAAACCTATCACCCGCACAATCCGCTCGATGCACGGGCCGCCGGAGTCGGCATGATCTATCAGGAGCTATCAATTGCTCCCCATCTTACCGTCGAGGAGAACATCGTTCTCGGCATGGAGCCGATGAAAGGACCCTTCGTGAACCGCAAGGCGATGCGCGCTCGTGCGCTCGAGGCACTCGCCCATTTTGACCACCCGGACATCAGGCCGGACACACTCGCCGGTGATCTTTCCGTATCCGCCCTTCAGTTAGTAGAAATCGGGCGCTCGCTGGCCATGGGGTGCAAACTGTTAGTTTTTGACGAACCGACCTCATCCCTCGCGCAAAAGGACATTGAGCGTCTCTTCGCACTCATCGACCGCCTGAAGTCCCAAGGGATTTCCATCATCTACATCTCCCACTTTCTGGAGGAGGTGAAACGCCTCGCCTCACGCCTGACCGTCCTGCGGGATGGCTGCGTGGTCGGCACCCGCGACGTTTCAACGGTCAGCCCTGAAGAGGTCGTGGCCCTGATGGTCGGCCGTGACGTCGAGGATCTCTATCCGCGAACCACGCACCATCCTGGGGAGAAACTGTTGGAAATCCGCGACCTATCAGGCCGCGCGAAACCCTTGGAAGTGAATCTGGATCTCCATCGTGGAGAAGTCGTGGGCATCGCCGGCTTGGTGGGTTCGGGGCGCACTGAATTTCTCCGCACCTTGTTCGGGCTCGACCCCACCGCCGGCGGCAGGGTTCTCGTGCGCGGCGCATCCGGCTCGGCGGATCCCAGGCGGCGTTGGCGCGAAGGACTCGGTTTTCTCAGCGAAAACCGCAAAGAGGAGGGCCTCGCGTTGAACCGCTCGATCGCCGACAACGTCACTCTCACCTGCCTCGAACGTTTCGGCAAAGGTGGCACGGTCTCGCCCAAGAAGCAGAATGCCGCCACTGCAGTTTGGATCAAGCGACTCGGCATCAAATGCCAGGGCCCCGCCCAACCGGTGGGCGCTCTATCCGGCGGGAACCAGCAGAAAGCTGCATTCGCCAGACTGCTGGAACATGACGTGGATGTTTTCCTGCTGGACGAGCCGACCCGTGGCATCGACATCGCCGCCAAGGCCCGGATCTACGAGGCGATCAATGAGGTCGTGACCGATCCCGTTAGACCGCGCGCGGTCATCATCATTTCCAGCTACCTGCCAGAGCTCTTCGGCGTTTGCGACCGCATCGCCGTCATGAGCCAGGGGAAACTGACCCGCGCCGTGCCGGTGGAAAAACTCACTCCTCACGACGTGATGCTCGTCGCCACCGGCAAAGCCGCCGATCTTCCATGACCCTCCTCTGACATGCCTTCCATCCGCCTCAAATCCGCCCTCACGTTGTTAGGACCCTTCATCGCCCTGCTGGTGGTGTATGGCATCTTCGGGATGATGAACTCCAAAATGTTCACGGAGGACGTTATGCTAAACATCCTTACTCAAACCGTCATCGTGGGCACGGCGGCCATTGGGATGACACTCATTATCATCGCAGGAGGAATCGACCTTTCGGTGGGCTCCATCATCGCCCTTTGCGGGGTGGTCGCCGCCACCTTGGTCACCTGGCACCTATCCGCTCCCGCGGTCTTTCTTGCGACCATCGCCTTCGGTGCCTGCTGTGGATTGGTGAATGGCGGTCTAACCGTTGGTTTGCGGCTACTCCCGTTCATCATCACTCTCGGGACGATGCAGGTCTTCCGCGGGGCTGGAAAAGTCGCCACCAAGGGAACGCCGGTGAATCTTCCTTTCGACGTGACCTCCTTCAAGCCCTGGATGGGTGGTGCTGGCATTCCCCTGGGCGTCTGGCTGATGATCCTGCTGGTGATTCTTTTCACCCTGCTCCTTCGCTACACCCGTTTCGGCAGACATGTCTTCGCCGTCGGGTCCAACGAAAATACAGCAACCCTCTGCGGGGTGAACGTCCCACGCGTCAAACTTCTGGTCTACACGATCAGCGGCGCCCTCGCAGGCCTGGCTGGAATGATGATCATGTCAAAATCCTCACAGGGCGATCCCACCACCGCGACGGGCATGGAACTCGACATCATCGCCGCCGTCGTCATCGGCGGCGCAAGCCTATCGGGTGGCGAAGGGACGGTGCTGGGGGCAGTGATCGGTGCGCTGCTGATGACCACCATCCGCACCGGCTGTGTGCTTAACGGGATTCCGACCCCTTGGACCGAAGTCATTACCGGTGCCATCATTGTCATCGCAGTCATCATCGACCGACTCCGCCACCGAAGGGTCTAACGAATCAGCGGAAGCCAATGCGGTAGAACACCTTCGTCACCGCCACCCCAGCAGGCTTGGAATCCAAAAAGGTGATCCGTCCCGGCTGCGTGACTTGGGTGCTTCCAATCGCCTCCCAGTTTGCAAGATCCTCGGACCGCTCCAGCACATAGAGCCCCGGATTCACGACCTCCATTCCGACGTTGATCGCTCCAGGTCGTCCCGCCAATGAGGGGGTGCTGGAGGTTTCGGCAAGAGTCGGAATCGTGTTAGGCTTGGGTGGACCGGTCACGCTTGCGTTGTCGAGCAGCAGGTCAATCGAAATAGTCGAATTAGAAGTATCTTTAAACGCAAGCGTCGTCAATGTGCTGTCGGCCACGAAGCTGTAGGTGCGTGGAGTCCATTGAGTCTGTCCTGTTCCTTTGCCGACCGTTGTGATCGTTTGCGAAAGCAGCCTTGTATTTCCCGTCACATCGATCAGCAGACTCTGGCTGTCAAAATTCCAAGCCAATACGGCGGAGTCGAAAGAAAGCGTGTAGGTCTGGCCCGGCACCGTGGCGAAGGATTGGGACAACACGCCGTTTGAGAGAAGATTTACGTCATTGAAGGTTACCAACCGGCTGCCGGCTGACGCCACATAAGGTGAGCCTGAAACCTGCACATGCTGGTTCCCCGTGGCGCTCCAGCCCTGATAGCCTGATTCGAAGCTGCCATTAACCAAGAGTTGAACGGTCAGTTGTTTCACCACGATTTCGACAATCGCCGGATCCGAAGTGTAGACACCGTCGGTCGCACGATAGACAAACGAATCCTTGCCCACAAAGCCGGGCCGCGGGGTGTAGACGAATCCACCATCGAGAGCGAGGACTACCGAACCATTCGCTGGTCCACTAAAGAGGGTGGCATACAACTGCTTCGAGTCCATGTCAGTGTCGTTTGCGAGAACGCCGGTCGCCGAAACTGTTAGAGCCTCATCAGTCAAACCACTGTAACTGTCGAATACGGCGCTCGGTTTCGAAGTCACTGGCACGATCAGCTCTGCGGAGCGCTCACCCTCGATGCCGCTGCTGCTGACGGCCTTCACGGCGAAATAGTAAGTCTGTCCCGAAACCAATTCGCCGACGGCGAATGAAACCGAATTTCCGGTATCATAGAATCGAGAATATTGGTTGGTCGTGGTGCCGACGTACAGACGATAGCCTTGAATGTTGGTCTCGGGCACCGGGTTCCAAGCAAAGCTCAGCGTGAGTGTGGATGCCAACGGCACCGGAGCCGCCTGGATGAATCCAACCGGGAGCGCCAATGCGGTGGCGAAAAGGAAGGATAAGGGCCGAGCCAATCTGGGTCTTAACGATGGTTTCGATGAAATAGGGTTTTTATACATGACCCCTAAAGATATCCACGCTCAGTTTTTTGAAAGATTCCTGCTTGCTCAATCGGGGGTCAGTGAAAATATCTTTCTTTGTAAGCAAAATCCCTACATCCAATGTCATTGATCGTTGATGAAAAATCTGGAGTATTCCTCTCCAATCCGTTCATGTCGAAGGCATGAGCGCCGCTGCCGCAGGATTTTCAATGCCCCCCGAATGGTCGCCACAAGCGGCGGTCTGGCTTTCATGGCCGGTCGAAGATCCACGCCACTGGGGCGGGGCGAAGCGTGAAATGATCTGGGCGAAGTTCGCGGAAATCGCCGCCGCTATTTCCCGCTTCGAGCCGGTGCGGATCAATGCGCCTGCTGCGGACCACACGGCCATCGCCACAGCCTGCAATCAGGCAAAAGCCGTTCCCGAGCGGATCGAGCTTTTCGATCATCCCCACAACGACGTTTGGTGTCGTGACCACGGACCCATCTTTGTGAAACATGGCGGAACCGGTGAGGTGGCGGTGACCGATTGGGAGTTCAACGCGTGGGGTGGAAAATTTCCGCCTTGGGATTTGGACAATGCGATCCCGGAACGGATTGCAGAATCGCTGGGAAAACGTCGATTCAAGGGCGGAATGATTCTCGAAGGCGGTGCCATCGAGATCAATGGCGCCGGCCAACTGCTCACCACCGAAGCGGTGCTTCTCAATCCGAACAGAAATACCCGCCTCGGTCGTGACGAGATTGAAAGCCGCCTCCGCGAGGGACTTGGGGTTTCCGAAATTCTGTGGCTGGAGCAAGGCATCGAAGGCGACGATACGGACGGCCACATCGACGATCTGGCGCGATTCATCGATGCGCAGACAATCCTTGCCTGCGTCGACCGTCACGGATCCTCGGCCAACCGGTCCATTCTCGAAGACAACCTCGCACGTCTCCGCTCCTTCATTTCACCTAACAGCCGTGCCTTCGATGTTCTTGAAATCCCGCTACCGGAAGCTTGCGAAGTGCCTGGGTGGAGACTGCCGGTTCTGCCTGCGTCCTATGTGAATTTCCTCATCGTCAACGGCGGAGTGTTAGTCCCCACCTTTCGGCAGG
The DNA here is from genome assembly GCA_038319595.1 of Verrucomicrobiales bacterium. Taxonomy (GTDB): domain Bacteria; phylum Verrucomicrobiota; class Verrucomicrobiia; order Verrucomicrobiales; family Akkermansiaceae; genus Luteolibacter. Next base: position 2,963 of record JBBQDJ010000039.1, on the reverse strand, counting down.
CCCGCAATGACGACCGCGCCAGCGGCATGATTCGGGAGCTATTTCCTGATCGGGAAATTATCGGAATCGACTGTCTTGATCTGGTGGAGGAAGGCGGCACGCTGCATTGCATTTCCCAACAGCAACCGGCGTGAGCTCATGCCTCAACGCCGGTGATGATCTCACATTTCGGCAGCTTCTCCTTCAGCGCCTTGATCGCTTCGGGAGTGACCGCAGTCTTCCAGAGGTAGAGGCGCTTGAGGTTGGGCATCCCCGAGAGCTTGCTGACGCCGGCATCGGTGACCTTGGTCCCGTAGAGGTTGATGGACTCCAAGGAGGGCAGCTTGAGCAGTGTTTCGATGGAGGCATCTGTGACAGCTGTTTCCGCTAGGCGGATGAGGCGCAGGTTCTTGGCAGTGACCAGTTTCCCAACGGCCTGATCGGTGATCTTTGTTGCTGATAGATCAATGGTCACAAGGTGCGGTGCCAGCGCTTCCAGCTTGCCGAAGCCGGCATCATCCAGATTTCCGCGGAGGGAAACGGCGGTGAAGGTCAACAAGGAGGATGCCTGCGATTCAAAGCTCAGCGCTCCGGGGAAGTCTTTTGAGATTCCGTTGACCTGTGATTTCAGCGCATCATCCGGCCCGGTGGGAGCGGCAGGTGCCACAGAATTTTCCGCAGATTCCGACGAACCCGGAGGTCCGGCGGGAGCGAGCTTCGCGATCATTTCCATCAAGGGGGCAGGAACTTCGTAATCCTTCAGTGCCTTGACAGGATCAGCCCCGTTGTCGACCCACCACTTGATGATCGCAATCTCCGGTTCTTCCATCTTCGGCTTGCCCTCTGGCGGCATGTGTTCCTCGTCATCATCGGGCAATGCAACGCGGATCAGAATGTTGCTCTTGGCTGAGTTCCCGGGTTCGATTCCGGGACCTTCCTTGCCGCCTTTGACAAGCAATTCATAGGTATCCATCCGGAATTTGCCCTTGGACTTGCTCTCTTTGTGGCACTGCACACACCGGCGTTCCAAAATCGGAGCAACCACATCCGCATACACCCGCCTATCCTCAAGTTTCGCAGCGGGAGCTGCAGGTCCATCCACGCCCTTGACGTCTTTGACATTCTTTTTTGGCAGACCGATCAAGGTCCTCATCGGATCCGGGGCGTATTGGGTCAGGTAGTTCTCTCCGTGGGTCATCGAAGCTCCATCGTGGCTAGCGAAGCCCATCACGCCGACACTGCCGAACAGCAGCAGCCGATAGAACGCCGGATTGGCCGCCAAAGCGATGGTCCATGCCTTCATGAGAAAGGTGATCACGGCGGCAACCGCAAAGGCCAATCCGCCCCACATGTGGCGCTCCGCGAGCGCATTCTCGGCGTATTCCTCACCTCCTTGGAACAGGAAAAATCCGGCGATCACTGCAATGATGGCACTGGCTGCGCCGAAGAACAGCGGGAACATCGAGGTGTTCGCCACCTGTTCGTGATGACGTTTGCCGAAAATCGCGCCCATTTCCTGAAACAGGATCAGGATGAAAACCCCGATCGGCAAATGCAGTAGAACCGGATGAAAGTGCCCGATGAAGCGGACAATATCGGGCATTTTGGAAGCATCCTGAGGACCAGCGATGAATGGCAGGGCGATGAGTCCACCTGCTGCCAACAGTCCGAAAAATGTCAGGGCAAAAGGTTTCTTCCGGCGAGGGAGCGAAGTTTCAGAGTCGGCCATGGTGCCTCCGGTTACGACAGGAAAGTTTAGAATCTTCCACCATCAAATCACTTTTCAAACATCCACGGTCGTTCCTCCACGAGGTCCGTCTTTCTCGGGTTTGATGCGCCCCGGCTTACCGCGCGAGGGCAGCCAGCGGCGTACGTCGTAGCCAAGATAGGCCATGGATTTTACGAAGACCATCAGCGCGAGCGCCTCGTCGATGAAGGGAATCGGATCGGGAAGAATGCCGAGCGTCAGCAGATACAAACCGGATAGAATGGCGAGGATCCAGGCGATGCGTTTTTTCATCCGACGACTTTCGCACGAAAACCCCGCATTTCAACCACTTGAACTTCCTTGATTCGAGACGAAATCCAGAAATACTCCGGCACTTCGTAACCACCTATGAATCTACTCCTCCTCAAAGTTCTTCACCTCGCCGCCGTGATGGCGCTATTCTCATCCCTTGGAGCCGTCCTGCTCGGCGAGTCGCGAAAAAAAGGAGCCGCCATGCTCCATGGAATTTCTCTGATCCTTGTGTTGCTGATCGGATTCGCCCTGCTCCAGCGGCCGCCTGCCGGTCAATATTGGTGGATTGGAAAGCTGGTGCTGTGGCTCTTCATCGGCGCGGCCCCTGCCCTCTCGAAGCGCAAGGTGCTGCCGGGTCCCGTGGTCCTCACGCTCTGCATCGCTGCAGGGATCGCAGCCGCTTGGTTAGGACTCTACAAACCGTTCTGAGTGACTCTAGGCGGCAAGCTCCCCTGAGACTTCAGCCTCAGAGTTTCTCCACCTCGACCTGGACTTCCATGCGGCAGTGACCGGTCCCGCTGTAACTTCCTCGCACCGGAGCCACATCGTCATAGTCCCTTCCCACGGAAATCTTGACATAGCGCTCGTCCGCGAGGGTGTTGTTCGTTGGATCAAATCCGATCCATCCCGCACCCGGAAGATAAACCTCGGACCATGCATGGGAAGCCTGTGCGCCGACCAGCGTATCCCGGGGGCCGTTATAAAGGTAGCCTGACGCATACCTCGCCGGAATTCCCACCGCACGACACAGACCTAACATCACATGGGTGAAGTCCTGACAAACGCCGCATTTCATCGCAAACGCCTCCTCCAGATGGGTATTGGCATTGGTGACGCCGGTCTCGTAACGAAACTCGCGGTGAATCCACCCCATCAGGGCATTCGCTTGATCAAAAACCGAAGTCAGCGAGCGTGTGATGTCCAGGGCCTGCCGCCAGACCTCGGGATGACGGGAAACCCAGTG
>JBBQDJ010000038.1:0-13971 GCA_038319595.1 Verrucomicrobiales bacterium | reverse complement strand
TTGATGAGCAAGGGCTTTCCAGGCGGCACTAACAAAATAACGGGCACGCGCAGCGGATCCACCATCATCAACGCGACCTCCGGAAACAAAAATTTACCCTTCCTCGAGTTCGCCCTCATGGCGGGATCCGAAACGAATTTGAAGTCAAATGTCGGATCCACCTTCGCCGGGAGGAAATTCGCCAGTCGTCCATTCCTGCACTCCACCTCTATCAGCGGCAGTTACATCGACGACATTACAGGTAACGCGCTCTACAATTACGGTTGGAACTGGTGGGTTCAGGACATCAATTCCATTTTCGAGGCCGACGTTAACGTGAGCCCTAACAACCAAGGATACTACGGTGGCGGCTATACTCCCGAATCCGGAACCACCCATCTCGTCCAACAGGAAATACCCGTCGTTCCACCCATCAACCTCGCGGCGTTCAGCCATGCCCATCTCGGCGGATTCAGCATCGCCAATGATGCTGCGGCAGACAATTACAACGGCTTGGTCAACGCCCCAACTAGCGGGTCATTTCAAAAAACCACCGCCATGGGGCAGGGCGGCTTGTTCCCCCACACGATCCAGGCGATCGGTAATTCCTACGCCCACCCCCACATCCCGGCGGACAAGGCCTTCACCACTTGGAGTCGGACCTTCAGCGCGGATACCGGGCCGGTGCAAAAAACCTTCGCCGATCACTCCTACCTCGCGAACAAGGCGCTCTGGGACGAATTCTTCTTCTCTTCGATCACCCCCCAGCCATCCACGGTCCAGGTCTTCGAGAACTCCGGATCCACCGCGAAACAGGTCGCCGACGCCTTTTTCTTCCGCGACACCCCGCTGCCTAACCGCCGCCTGACTCCCTATCAGAACGGTCTCGATCAAACCAAACTCAACGCGATGTTTACCACCGCGCAGCAACAACTGTTCGACGGCGGCTTGGCCGATAAGATCGCCGCCCGCCTGATGGTTGCCGGCCCCTTCAACGTCAACTCCACCTCGGTGGATGCCTGGAAGGTCTTTCTCTCCAGTCTGAAGGGTAAACCAGTCGCATACCTCGACAAGGACAAAGCCAAGGCCGGAGTCACCAAGCCAGACCAATCGACAACGGATGGCACCCCGGTAGGCGCCGTCTCCCTGCCTAACGGTAAACCCTACAAAGGTGCCAACACCGCACCTTCGGATATCAACCAGTGGATCAGTTCCCGCGAACTCAGCGATGCGGAGATTACAGAACTCGCCACCGCCATGGTGAAGCAGGTCAAACTTCGTGGCCCCTTCCTCTCGCTCTCGGAATTCGTCAACCGCCGCCTCGATCCGACTAACAAGGAACTCTCCGTCAAAGGCGCACTTCAGGCCGCTCTCGACGACATCAAGGTCTCGATCAACGCCAAATTCCGCACCCCAGCGCGGGAGTTTTCCACCGCAGAACTGACCAGCATGACTCCGGTCTTTCCGGAAGCGCTCAAAGGTCCGATCGCCTATGGCAGCTCCGCCTATGTGGACCAAGCCGACATCCTCCGCAACTTCGCCGAACAACTCACTCCGCGCGGTGATAGTTTTGTGATCCGAACCTATGGCGACTCGCTCGATGCCCAGGGCAATGTTCAAGCCCGTGCCTGGTGCGAAGCCGTCATCCAAAGGGTGCCGGAATACATCGATCCAGCGGATGAGGCCCAGTTTAAACAATCTGATCTCAAAGCCGCCGCCAACAAGATCTTCGGCCGGAAAATGCAGATCGTGAGTTTCCGTTGGCTCAATCCATCTGAAGTCTGACCCTCCCGCCACGCTCAATCATCCTCCATCATGTTCGCATATTCTATCCGCCGCCTCGTTCTAGCGATCAGTCTTGGGACAGCCACTCTTCCCTGCCACGCTCAGGATGGCAGCGAGGTCACCTTGCGCTTCCTCTCGTTCCCGAAGTCTAACACTTTAAAACCAGTCGAACTGTTGGTCGGCGACAACAAGACCATCAAGGTTGAAATTTCCTCAAACGAGCTTTCACCCAGCTACAAGGTTCCAAACCTTGCTGCTTGGGTCGTGGGCGAAACCGCCAAAGGTGAAGACGGCAAACCCGCATTCAAGGAGTTCGGCAAGGCCAAGTCGCTGGCCGTTCCGAATCAACTGATCCTGTTGGTTCGCAAGGGCGAAAACTATACGGATGGCATGGCAGTGGTTCCAATCCCCAACGACATCGCGAGCTTCGGAGGTGGGAAATTCCTGTTCGTGAATGCCTCGAAGTTGGACGTCGCCGGCGAGGTGGGTGGAGTGAAATTTGCGCTCAAGCCGGGACAAAACATCATCGTCAAGCCGAAGGCGGACAGCGACGGCCGCGCGTTCTTCGCTGCCCTTTACTATCGGAATGGCGAGGAGGCGAAGCCCTTCCTCAGCACCAAATGGCCCGCCAGCGACGATGCCAGAGGGCTGATCTTTTTCTATAACGATCCCGAGACCGAGCAACTGCGGTTGCACACCATCCAGGACTTCCTCTAATCGCTTCCACCGCCATCCATGGATCTCGCCTTGAGCCTTGGCTGAAACGGCGGATGGAAAAAACTCCACCGTGAATGTGCAAGAAATTACGCCCACCGGAGGTATCCAACCGGTCATGATTTATTTGAACAAACCCCTTGCCGCCCTGTGCGGTCTCACCCTGCTTGCCATATCTCCCCTCCGAGCTGCGGACCTGCCCGATCCCGATGACAAACCCGCCGACATGTCCAAGCCCGTCAAGGTCTTCGTCATGTTGGGTCAGTCCAACATGGTGGGCATGGCCCATATTTCCGGTGGCAAGGGCGAATTTCTGGAAAAAGTCGTCAAGACCGACAAGCTCTACCCCTTCCTCGTGGATGACGCTGGCAACTGGACGGAAAGAAAAGACGTGCGCTATGTGCAAGTGATGGTTGCCAAGGGTGGCGGCATGGATCTCAAGCACAATGAATGGCTGATGGTCGGCGGAAACCCAAGCGGCAATCCAGGCAAGGGCGGCACCATGGGAGTGGAATTCGGCGTCGGCCACCAACTCGGCAATGCCCTAACCGAACCGGTGATGCTGCTCAAGAGCTGCATCGGCAACCGTGCCCTCGGCTGGGACCTTCTTCCTCCGGGCAGCAAAGGTTATGATTTCACGAGCAAAGACAAGGCTGGCAACGAGGTGACCTATACCTATGCCGGATACAAGGAATCCCCAATGAAGTGGCTGAAAGGTACCGAGCCGGTAAAAATTGGCTGGTATGCCGGCAAACAGTGGGATGACGACCTCGCCAATGCCAAGGCCGTGCTGGCCGAACTCGACAAACATTACCCGGGAGCCACCAAATACGAGGTTGCAGGCTTCTTCTGGTGGCAGGGCGAAAAAGACGGCGGCGATGAAGGCCTCGCCACCCACTATGAGGAGAACCTTGTCAACCTGATCCAGGCGCTGCGCAAAGAGTTCGATGCACCGGAGGCGAAGTTCGTCATGGGCACCCTCGGCGAGGCCGCCAAGGGCGCCACCGGCAACGGAGGGAAAATCCTTGATGCCATGATGGCCGTTGACGGCAAGAACGGGAAATATCCTGAATTCAAAGGCAATGTGTCCACCGTTTATACCCATGACATGGCCCGCGGCGGAAGTGGCAACGGCCACTACGGTCTCGACACCCGGGTTTACATGGATGTCGGTCTTGCCATGGGCGAGGCGATGAACGATCTGCTGAAAAGCAGCAAATGAGAAATCGATGCGATGGCTCCATCGAAAAATCCGTTAGGGTCTTCGAGTCCCCGTAGATTCGGTTCACCGTCCGCGCTTTGCAATCGCCCGCGGTGAACCTTCTTCAACTAACCGCAGCAGTTTTACTCACTTGGGCCGTCGGTCCGACCGCATGGGCGGCGGACCAGACACTTGAAGCCGACGTCGTTGTTTACGGTGACGCTGCCGGCGGAGTGTTCGCTGCACCGCAGGCGGCCCGCATGGGGAAAGAAACGATCCTCATGACGGACGCTTCTTGTCAGCCAGCCATCTGAAAGCCAGTCTCGTTGGAGTTCGGACGGTCGGCCCTCCTCCTGAAATCCACTCCCAAGCCCGTGAAAAACCGTATCTTCCTCGCCGTCTTCCTGTGCCTGACCCTGAACCTCATGGGTCAGACGTTCATGATGAATCCCTACGGTTGCAAGGGCGCCACCCTGCTGAACGGCAAGTGGAACGCCATCATCGACCCATTTGGCCGCGGCGAGACGATGAAGTTCTATCAGAATCGAAAGCCCCAGACGAATACCGAATTCGTCGAGTATTCGTTCACCGGTGGACTCCGCCTCGATGTGCCGGGTGATTTCAATTCACAGGTACCCGAGTTGAAATACTACGAGGGAAACGTCTGGTATCAACGGACCTTCACCGCGAAAAAGGACAAGGCCCACCGTCAGTTCCTCTACTTCGCAGGAGTCAGCTATCAGGCCGCGGTCTGGCTGAACGGCACTGCGGTGGGGCGGCACGAGGGCGGCTTCACGCCCTTCCAGTTTGAGATCACGGACCAACTCGTCGATGGAGAAAACGATCTCATCGTCATGGTGAATAACGACCGCCGGGTGGACGGCATTCCCGCGATGAACTTCGACTGGTGGAACTATGGCGGCATCCTGCGGGATGTATTCTTGGTGAATCGTACTCAAGTCCATGTGCGCGATTACAAGATCCAGCTCAAGCGAGGACATCAGGACATCATCGCCGGGCACGTCCAACTCGATGGCACGACCTCACCCCAACAGGTAGAGCTCTCGATTGCCGGACTCGATGTCAAACAACAACTCACCACCGACGCAGGCGGCTACGCGGCATTCGAAATCAACGCCAAGCCCCAGCTCTGGGAACCTGCTTCACCCCGTTTATACCCCACGACGATCTCCACCGCCGGTGATGCGCTGGAGGACGAAATCGGCTTCCGGAGCATCGAAACAAAAGGCTGCGATCTTCTTCTCAACGGCAAACCAGTTTTCCTAAAAGGCGTCAACTTTCACGAAGAGATCCCCCAGCGTCTCGGCCGCGCCAACTCCGCCGCCGATGCCGCCATGATTCTCAACGAGGTCAAAGCGCTGGGCTGCAACTTCATTCGAACGGCCCACTACCCGCAGAACGAGCACATCGTGCGAATGGCCGAGCGGATGGGGATCATGATCTGGGAGGAAATCCCGCTCTGGCAGGGTATCGAATTTTCTAACCCTGCCATTCTCAAGAAGGCGGAAACCATGCTGCGGGAGATGATCTATCGTGACAAGAACCGGGCGGGCATCATCATCTGGAGCATCGCCAATGAAACCAGTCCCTCGGACTATCGGGATAAGGTTCTCACCGATCTGGTGACCCTCACCCATGAGCTCGACAACACGCGGCTGGTGGGCGCCGCCTTCGACAACGTCGGCTATGACAAAGCCACTTCCACCTTCCATCTCAAGGACAAGGTCTCACAGGCAGTCGATGTGGTGGGCGTAAACAAATATCTCGGTTGGTATATGCCCTTCCCAGTCGAGCCGGAAAAAATCAAGTGGGACGTCGCGTCCGATAAGCCCTTGATCATGACGGAATTCGGCTGCGAGGCGCTCTACGGCCAACATGGCCCCGCCGACGTGGCCCATGGCTGGAGCGAGGAGTATCAGGAAGAACTCTATCGAAAAAACTACGTGATGTTTGCTAACATCCCCAACCTGAGCGGCACCAGTCCCTGGGTTCTGTTTGATTTCCGCTCACCCACCCGTTGTCATCCACTGAATCAGGACGGCTGGAACCGCAAGGGCCTGGTTTCCGATAAGGGCCAGCGCAAGAAAGCCTGGTGGATCGTGAAGCGATTCTACGAAACGCATTGAGCCTTCGGCCGGCTTATAACTTCAGCGATCTTCTTTACGGACGCTGGCAGATCCAAAACATTTTGCGTAAGGGGGAATGTTCCATGCGCTTCGGCACGGACACTGCAAAAGAATCAGCCTAAAGGGGAACATAGAACCGCAGATGAACACCGATTAACGCAGATGATTAAAGAGTTGGATCGATTGTCAGCTTCACCCTCAGGGTGAAGCTGAATTTCTTCAGAAGTTTATTAAAATCCGTGTCCATCAGTGTTTGCTATGCCCTCTGGGTACATCTGCGGTTCATTTCTCTTTCTAGGTTCAGAATTTTAACCACAGATCAATCAGATGAGCACAGATAAGGAGAAACAGAATTCCCGTCTTAATCCATCTGTGCTCTCTGCAATCCGTGGTTAATCATTTTCCTCTTTAGGTTAAGAAGCGTTTTACGAAAGCAGCGACACTCAACCTCTGGGTGATTATCTCAAATTGATTCACTCATCCATCATCTGTGTTGATCTGCGTGATCGGTGGTTCAATTTCTCTTTTAGGGTAATCCGCTGCGGTTCAATCGCGGAGCTTCATGCTGCGGAGCCGCAGCGCATTTGAAATCACCGAGACTGACGAGAGCGACATGGCGGCGCCCGCGATCATCGGGCTGAGCAGGGTGCCAGTGATTGGATAGAGAATCCCAGCGGCGATTGGGATGCCGGCAATGTTGTAGATGAAGGCGAAAAACAGGTTCTGCCGGATGTTGCGCATAACCATTTTGCTGGAGCGGATAGCTCGGACAATGCCTGATAGATCCCCTTTCACGAGGGTGATGTGGGCGCTTTCGATGGCGACGTCGGTGCCCGTGCCCATGGCGATGCCGACGTTGGCCTCGGCGAGGGCGGGAGCGTCGTTGATGCCGTCGCCGGCCATGGCGACGCGGCGGCCGGCGGCTTTCAGGTCGGTGATGAGTTTGATTTTATCGGCAGGTGATAGACCGGCGTGAATTTCGTCGATCTTGAGTTCCTTGCCGACCGCGCGGGCGGTGGTTTCGTTGTCACCAGTGGCCATGACTAACCGAATGCCGAGGCGGTGCAGTTCGGCGATGGCGGCGGAGGCGCTTTCTTTGATGGGATCGGCGATGGCGAGTGTGGCCACGGCCGCTTGACCGCGCGCAACCCAAACGACGGTTTTCGCCCCACGCTGGCTGTCCTCGGCGGCCTTGCGTAGGTCGTCGGGAAGCGAGACACCTTTGGATTCGACGAATGATTGTTTTCCGACATGCCAGACTTCGCCATCGAGGGTGCCGGAGATGCCACCGCCGGTCGTGGATTGAAAATCCACCGCCGTTGGGATAGTTAGGTTTTTCGTGCGGGCGTGTTCGATGATGGCGTGGGCCAGCGGATGCTCACTCTGACTTTCCAGTGCGGCGGCGGCAGCCAAAATCTCATCTTCATTCAATCTGCTAGAGACAGTGAATTGAGTCACCACCGGTTTTCCAGCGGTAAGGGTGCCGGTTTTGTCCATGACGAGCGTGTCGATTTTCTCGGTGGTCTCGATGGCTTCCGCGTCTTTGACGAGGATTCCTTCCTGCGCGGCGCGGCCGATGCCAACCATGATGGAAACCGGTGTGGCCAGGCCTAAAGCACAGGGACAGGCGATGATCAGCACGGCCACGGCATTGATCAGTCCGAGCGCCATCGCCGGTTCCGGCCCCCAGACGGACCATGCGATAAATGTCAGCACCGCGGCGAAAAGAACACCCGGCACGAAGTAGCTCGCGACGGTATCAGCCGTTTTTTGAATCGGTGCGCGGCTGCGCTGGGCTTTGGAAACCATTTGGACGATCTGTGAGAGAAGTGTGTCCGATCCCACCTTGCCGACGGTCATGACGAAGGAGCCGGTCTGGTTGATGGTGGCACCTACGACGGCGTCACCGGTTTGCTTTTTCACCGGGAGTGGCTCACCGGTGATCATGGATTCATCGATGTTGCTCGCGCCTTCACTGATGGTGCCATCCAGCGGGATCTTCTCGCCGGGCTTGACACGCACCCGATCGCCGATGGCCAGTTTTTCGACCGGCACTTGTTCCTCGGTGCCGTCGGCATTGATTCGGTTAGCAGATTTCGCAGAGAGATCCAGTAATGCGCGGATCGACTCACCGGTCCGGCTGCGGGCCTTGGCTTCAAGGAGCTGGCCTAACAAAACGAGGACGGTGATGACCGCAGCAGCTTCGAAATAGAGTTCCACCTGTCCGTGATGACGGAAGGCGGGAGGAAACAGCCAGGGAGCGAAGACGGCGGCCACACTGTAGGAATAGGCCGCGCCCACGCCGATCGCGATCAAGGTGAACATGTTGAGGTTCCATCCCTTGAGCGAGCGCCAGCCCTTCGCGAAAAAGATCCCACCAGCCCAGAATACCACGGGGGTGGCGAGGGCGAACTGGATCCACTTGGAGATCGATTGCGGCACGACACCTTCCAGCGAGACGCCGGGTATCATCGGCAGCATCGCTAACAAAAGGACGGGAATCGTGAGAGCGAGGCCGATCCGAAATTTCTGCGAGAGATCGCGAATTTCGCGTTGGGCGTGTGCATCAGCGATGTTCGTGACAGCCTTCGGTTCCAGAGGCATTCCGCATTTCGGGCAATCGCCCGGATGATCCTGTTCGATCTCCGGATGCATCGGGCAAGTGTAGATCGTGGAAGCGGTTAGCACCGGCACCTGTTCGAGTGCCATTCCGCACTTCGGGCAGTCTCCCGGCGCATCGGTGATGATTTCCGGATGCATCGGACAAGTAAATTGGCCTGGCTTGGCGGCAGAATCCACCATGGGATTCGCGTGATCGTGCCCACCGCAGCAGGAAGGCTTCGGCGGGATTGGGTCGGTGGGTGGTTGGCAACATTTCATGGCTGGATGGTTGGTAGTTAGAGGTTCAGGCCAAACGGCGTTTGTAGAGCGTGACGATTTCTTCCAAGCGGCGCTCCAATCGATCCGGATCGGCAGCGGCGTCGGTCACGCAGTGGCGAACGTGATCTTCGAGCAGCAGGGCTTCGAGGCTCCTCAATGCCGAATGGACCGAGGAAATGGTGTGCAGGATGTCGGGGCATTCCCGATTGCTCTCGATCATCCGCCCGATTCCCTGAACTTGTCCGGTGATTTTCCTGACTCTCCCCAAAAGCGGGGCTGACTGCTGTGTGTCGCGCTGCATGTAATAGGTATAGGGAGTATATGTAAAGTTCGCAAATGAAAATTTTGAATCAAGGTTCCGACCATGGGAGGCATTCATGGCTCCATGGTTGGGCTCACCACCGGTGAGGCTTCAAGGCAGTCGCAAAGCATGCGTGAGCCTGTTGTTTGAAGATGGATTTCCAGAAATGAATCTTGGTGCGCAATGCCGAGGCTGTTAATCACGGGTCAACCCATGACGCCCGGAGCCTCCGCAAAGCATCTTTTCTATTCGGAAATGGCAAAACTGCTGGAGGCGGGATTTGACATCCGGAAGGCGGCCGCCGTGTTGATGGACACGCGGCTTCCGGCACCGCAGGCGGCCTTGCTCAAGGATTTGAACCACGGGCTCGAATCCGGAAAAACCATTGCAGCCGCCTTGGGCAATGATTCGAAAAATTTCACCGAACTCGAACGCAGCATCATCGCAGCCGGTGAGCGCGGCGGGAAACTGGCCCCCGCGTTTCAGCACCTGGCAGACTACTTCGGCATGCTCGCCTCCGCCCGCCGCGAGATGGTGAACGGCATGATCTATCCGGTTATCATCCTGCACCTCGGTGTCATCATCGGCACCATCCCCACGGATATGATGCAAACAACCCAGACGCCCGCGCAAATGCTCGGCGCATTGGTGGTCAATTTAATCGTTCTCTACGTAGCGGCGTTCGTCCTCTTCATGGCGATCCGCGCTGTGTTGAAAATGGCACCTGACAAACCGGGCATTGACAGTCTCATCAACCGCATTCCATGGATCGGAAAAACCCGGAGCAATTTGGCGATGGCGAGATTTTGCAGGGTCTATCATTCCTGTGTCCTCGCCGGAATTCCCATGAGCGAAACCGCGGGCATCGCCGCCGAGGCATCGCAGAGCGCACTCGTCCGCAGCGCGGGAAAACGGCTCGTGCAGGTGGCGAAGGAAGGAAATGCCCTCGGCCCTCAGTTCGTCGCGGAGGACGCGTTTCCCAAAGCGTTCGCGCGGACCTACATGACCGGTGAGGAAGCCGGCACCCTCGACAAGGACCTCGGCCGATGGTCGAAGGTATTCCAAGACAACGCCGAATCCTCCGCCAAGACCATGGGCGTGATGGTGCCCAAGATCCTGTATTTCTTCATTATGATGTTTGTCGCCTGGAAGATCGTGGGATTCTTCACGGGATATTACAGCGGCATGGAACAGATGATGGAATGAGTTCCACTGACCCGCTCCACCGTAGCGAGAATCCATGCGATCTATCAGCGGAGCAACGGCAATGACGTTGCGGGCTGCACCTGATCGATGGCAGCGCGGGCTTGATTCACGTCTGCGGAGCTGAAAGCGTTTGTGTTGATGAGGATCTCACGGAAGTCACTGTTAGGCGAGTCTCGGACAAGATTGATCACCACCAAGCGCCTGCGGTCGTCGCCCCAGTCGTAGAGGTTGGATGATCTGATGAAGCCGCCGCGGAAGTAGCCGAGCAGGGTGCGGGGGTTCGAGCGGTCGGACTTGGCGTCCAGCCCCCAGCTCATGAAGCCGTTCGTCGGAGCGAAGGAAATACTGAGCCGGTCCCAGTTCGGGGCTGGCTCGGTGGAGAGGAGGATGCTTTCGATTTCCACGCCTTTGGCATTTTTCCCGCGCAGGCTGCCTCTGGTCCGTGAGGCATAGTAGTCGAGAATACCATCACCCACGGCCTTGGAATGGCTTTGGCAGATGGGGCACCACGGAGTCATGAGCATGATGACCACGATCTTGCCATTGTAGTTCTTTAGCGAGACATTGCGGAACCCGTCGCCGTCGCGGACAGAGAATCGCACGTTCTTGGAGGGTGAGCCGACCGGTGGCGGGCCAGCCATGGCGAGCAGGGATGAGGCGAGAAGTATTACAAGAATTTTCATCACTTGAAGGGATATGGGATTGCGATCTTAATTGGCGACGACCTTGAGTTGATAGAATGTAGCTGGGTCGGAACTCGCGGGCATGTAGACGGTGATTTCCCGGGTGGCTCCAGTGGTCCGTGTGGTCGTGACCAGTCCGGCAGTCGGGACCATGGCCCAGTTGGTAAGGTTGGCGGATGAATGATAGGTGGCAGTGATCCCGACGAGATCGGCGGCTTGTTGATAGATGAGACGGGTCCCGCTGCTGTCCCGGACGATTCTAGTGGGCGAATCTCCAGGTCCCGCCGCGAGAGGATCGGTACCGTGGAAGAACTCAAGAAGGTTGGCTAGACCGTCGAAGTCAGGGTCGGCATGGGGTCCTGACAGGCCCACGGGGAAGTTGCGGGCGGACTGCCAGGTGGAAAAATTGTTGATCACGGGCGGTGGTGTGACTGTAACGAGAGCTGCCGTGGAGTTGGCATTTCCCGCTGCGTTGCTGGCACGCACCCAGTAGCGGGTGGAGGCGGTGAGTGCCGGGGTGGTATAGTTTGCGGAGGTGGCACCGGAGACCGGGTTAGAAATAGTTCCAGTATTTCCGATGTACCACTGGTAAGTCGGCGAGGTGCCGGAGGCGGCGGCGGTCAGGCGGGTGGTCAGGCCGCTGCTGATGGTGATCGGGGCGGGATGGGAGGTGATCGCAGGAGCGACAATCGGCGGTTCCGGTTGGATGGCGTTAATGGCGGCACGGGCGACGTCATTGTCACTGGAGCTGTAGGCATTCTGATTGAGGATAATTTCGCGATAGGAATGCGAGGCGGAGCCCCGAACGAGATTAAGGACCACTAGGCGGCGGCGGTCATTTCCCCAATCGTAGAGGTTGGATGAATCGATGTAGCCGCCACGGTAGTAGCCGAGGGAAAGGCGCGGGTTAGAACGATTGGCATTCGCGTCGATTCCCCATTTTTGATAGCCATTGGTGCTGGCGAAGGATTGGTTGACGCTGTCCCATTGCGCCGCCTCTTCGGTAGAAAGCAGGAGGGTCTGAATGGGAACTCCACGATCGTTCTTGTCCTTCAGGGTACCGCGCGAGCTGTTGCCGAAATAGGAGGCGAGACCGGCACCAACCGCTTGGGCGTTGCTCTGGCAGAACGGGCACCAAGGGGTCATCATCATGATGACAAGGATCTTCCCCTCGAAATCATTGGTGTCCATGTTAGACAGGACGCCGGCGTTGTTGGTTACGGCGAAGCTGCGGTTCGTGGAGACGGAGCTGATCGCGGGAGCAGCGGCGGAGGATAGCCCGGTGGTGGTTGCCAGCAGGAGTGCTGTAAGTAGAGGTTTCATATTGATTTCACATACATGTGTTAGAATTGAAAGGAAGCGGCTAGGCGGAAGGTCACCCAGTCACGGTCCTTGTAGAGGTTTCCAAAAAATTCGTTATCCTCGGACAAAGGTTCATAGTTGGTGTTAAG
Source organism: Verrucomicrobiales bacterium (assembly GCA_038319595.1). Taxonomy (GTDB): domain Bacteria; phylum Verrucomicrobiota; class Verrucomicrobiia; order Verrucomicrobiales; family Akkermansiaceae; genus Luteolibacter. Next base: position 1,624 of record JBBQDJ010000038.1, on the reverse strand, counting down.
GAATCCGATGTTGGCGCTGATGGCGAGGTCGCCGCGATCCCACTTCACGCCGGTGAAGAACTCGTTGCTGTCCAGGCCGGGAGCGAGGGCGTTAAAACCGGAGGCCTCGATCTCGCCATTATCCTGATAGAACCGGTAGCCGGCGTGGACGGACCATTGCGGGAGAAAGGTCCAATCGACCAGGGCACTGCAGTAATAGGCCTCGAAGGACGGGGACTCACTGGTGTAGCCTCCGGTGAGGCGGAAACCAACAGGTCCGGCAGCGGCGGCCCAGCCGTTGCGGAACGCGTAGCGAGCATCTCGGTCAGTCGTTTGTCGGACGAGGACCTCGCCTTCAGTCTTAAGCCATGGATTGATGACTTGCTCGATCCGCAAGCTGGCGATTGAGGTAGACAGCCTTTCGCGGCCGGGTTCCGGCTGGCCGATGGCGGAGTCAAATCCCCAACCGGGCGCGATTTCATCTCGACCATAGTCGAATGTCAGCACCGCTTTACCGGTGCCGGGAAAGTAGTCCCACTCGACGGCAGCGCCGATCGAGTTGCCGTGGGGATCCGGGTCGTAATAGGTGGGGAAAGCTCCGAAAAACTGTTTGTAGAACTCCGCGATCCAGATGGACCGGTAGTCAGAGTAACCTTCGTAGTTGCGGAACCTGAGCGTGGATGACCAAGCAGGATTGAATTGCCGGGTGAGGCTGAGGGCCACCTGCGAGGTTTCCTCACTGAGACTGTTGTCGAAACCGAACAGGACGGGCACATAGTCGAGGTTATATTCCGTGTATCCGACTCCCGCCTCGAAAGTCCATGGGCCTTCGGTTCCCGAGTAGTTGGCTTGAATGAATCCGACGTCGATATCACTTGAGGAAATGAACTCTGCGGTGCCCTCCACGCTTTGGGCACCACTGAACCAGTCATCGGCCCCGTAGGCGAGGGAGTGAAACGCGAGAAGCAGGCAAGGGAGTCTTTTCATGATCTTTTCCATCACTGGCAGGAGGCGCAGCCGCCCGCGGCGACGTTTGAGGACGATGCCCGGCCGGGCTCGATCTGGTTGGTGAGGCCGACATCATAGGTCGCCGTGCCGGTGCCGTTGAAGTCGAAGACGGACCGCGACAGCCTTCCTTGTTCGGCGATGCCGACGGGTTGACAGGCGGCCACAAGCGCGAAAAACGGCAGGAGGAGGCATTTCATGGAGATGGGAGTCTCCCGCGAACGATTCTATTCCATCTTTTTTTCGGTGGATCACAGCCGTCCGGGGGCGGCCCGGGATTGGAGACGGCCAACGGGTGATGCTCTGCTAGCTTGCGCCCATCCGGGAGACGGGTCCGGGCGATGTCTTGAAGGTGTGGTTCCACGCCGCCGCCGTCTTGCTCAGTTCGGAGAAGTCCACGATCACCGGGTGGCTGCGCGAACATCACGCTCCCCGCCTCGGGGAATTTCCTGTCAAGCTCGACGAGCTCGCGCGCAAGGGCTGCCAAGTTTATGACATCCAAGGCCATACCGTGAGTCTCGAATGCCTGCTGCTGCCGGGCATGCGGGAGCTGCATCTCTATTGCACTGCTTCATCCGGACTCGCGGGTGTGCCTGCCAGGGGAGCCGCCCCTGATGTGAAATCCTACGACGGTCTCACG
>JBBQDJ010000037.1:0-14012 GCA_038319595.1 Verrucomicrobiales bacterium | reverse complement strand
CCTATTCGTTCGGGATTGTGTTTTACGCGTGGAAGCGGCTGCCCTTCAACCACGCGATCTGGCATCTGTTCGTGTTAGGCGGCAGCGCTTGCCATGTCCTGGCGGTCGCCCGCTACGTCTTACTTTGACCCATGCCCGAACTCCCCGAAGTCGAAACCACCCGCCGCGGCATCGAACCACATGTCACCGGGGCGCGCATGACGGAGCTGATCATCCGGCGCTATGACTTGCGCCAGCCGGTTTCGGCTGACATCACATCGCTCGAAGGTCGTTCGATCAAATCCGTGGCGCGCCGTTCGAAGTATCTCTTGTTAGCCGTCGACGACGGCTCCACGATCCTCATTCATCTCGGTATGTCCGGCAGCCTGCGGGTGATCGACCCCGCGGAGGTTTGGAAAAAACACGACCATGTCGGCATCACCCTGGGCCATGGCAAACAACTCCGTTTCCACGATCCGCGGCGTTTCGGGCTGGTGCTAAGGCTCACGGAAGCGAACCCGATGTCTCACGCCTTGTTGAAAAACTTGGGCCCGGAGCCGTTGGAAAGTGCTTTTAGCGTGGAGTATATCAAGGCCGCCTGCGCGAAACGTTCTGCCGCGATCAAGCTCGTCATCATGGATGCCAAGGTCGTCGTTGGCGTGGGAAATATCTACGCCTCCGAAGCCTTGTTCCGCGCGGGAATCCGGCCTCGGACCGCGGCTAACAAGCTCTCGAAACCACGCTTGGAAAAACTAGTCGCTTCCATCCGTGAAGTTCTAGCAGCCGCGATTCTTGAAGGCGGCACGACGCTGCGGGATTTTCTCAACTCCGACGGCCAACCCGGTTATTTCAAGCAACGTCTTTTCGTCTACGAGCGGAAAGGGGAGCCCTGCCGGGTGTGTGGAACCGTCATCTGTCACGCGGTGTTAGGTCAGCGTTCGACGTATTGGTGTCCGTGCTGCCAGAAGTGAGGAGTGACGACACTCTTGTCGTCACCAAGGTAGTGACAAGAGTGTCGCTACTCCTTAATCAAATCTGCGAGATGCCCGCCATGCGCGGTTACCCATTTGCCCTTCTTGATCACCTTGGTGAATCCGAGCCCGCTCGCGGCGGCGGCTTTGAAAACCTCCCACGCCTGACTCGCGAGGATGCCGGAAACGATCAGATCACCACCGGATCCCAAGGACTTCGCGATCACCGGCCAGGCTTCGATGAGCACGGTGGAAAACAAGTTAGCCATCACGACGTCGTAGCCTTTCTTACGCGGTTTCCATTTCAGGACGTCCTGTTCCTTCATCTGGATTTCTGGTGTGCCGTTGCGTTCGATGTTCCGCAATCCGACGGCGACGGCGAAGGGATCGAAGTCACAGGCGAACGTTTCACCTGCGCCCATCTTCCGCGCGGCGATGGCCAGAACACCGGTGCCGGTGCCGAGATCCGCGACGGTCCAGTTCGTTCCTTTTCGCGAACGGGCGACGTCCACTAACAATCTCAAACAGGTCGAGGTCGTTGCGTGATCACCGGTGCCGAACGCCATTTCCGGCGGGATCACGATGATCTCGCGTTTTGGATTCGCCTTCTTCAGTGTGGCGAGTTCCTTGGGTCGGTTCTCGGCGGTGAGCAGGAAAACGTCCCGCACCTTGAGTGGACGTGGAGGGGCGACCGGTTTGTTCCATTCCGCGCTCGCCATCTGCCGGACGCTGCCGCCGAACTGGGCCACCACGGCATTGGCCGCTTTTTTCGTCTCGCAGAAAAGTTGGATTCGCGTGGATTTTCCGCCCTTGATGATCTCGATGACGAGATTCGGATTTCCGGCGAACCGTTCCTCCCAAGCGTCCATCCACTTGACCGCGGAGAGTTTCGACCAGACGAACATGAAGAATTGCGTTGGGAAAAATCGCGCTCCGGAAAAAAATGGAGCGGGCGATGAGATTCGAACTCATGACATCCATCTTGGCAAGGTGGCGCTCTACCACTGAGCTACGCCCGCGTTAGGAAACACGTGGGGGCTTTCTACATGCGCCCCGAGACCGGGCAAGCCAAATTTTGCAAATTTTCCATGTTCATTTTTCCAGCTCCGGGTTTCCTTTCCCGCGCCCATGTCTGACAAGCTCGCTGAAATCATCGCCACCAAACACCTTGAGGTCGAAGCCCTGCTGCCCCGTGCTGCCCTGCTGCGGGCCGCCGCCATCCAGCGCAACGACTTCGGGGGGTTCCGCGCCGCCCTGGATCGTGGTCCCGGCCGGCTCGGAGTCATCGCCGAGGTGAAAAAAGCTTCGCCGTCCGTCGGCTTGATCGATCCGGACTTCGACCCGGTCCGCCAGGCGAAGCGTTATCTCGACGGTGGCGCGTCGTGCCTCTCGATCCTGACCGACGAGAAATATTTCCAAGGATCTCTCAGCTATCTGACGCAAATCTCGAAGTTTTCCGATGCCCCACTGCTGCGCAAGGACTTCATGATCCACGAGGTGCAGATCCACGAAGCCGTCGTCACCGGGGCCGATGCCATCCTGCTCATCGTCGCCGCGCTGGACGACGAAACGATGCGCCGCCTCTACGATGAGGCGAAATCCTTCTCACTCGATGTCCTCGTCGAAGTCCACGACCTGCGGGAAATGGAACGCGCGCTCGAGCTCGGTGCCGACCTGATCGGTATCAACAACCGCAACCTCAAAACCTTTACGGTCGATCTGGCGACCACCGAACTACTCGCCGAGGAGGTTCCCGATGACGTGCTCCTCGTTTCCGAAAGCGGCATCAAGACTCTGGACGACGCCCGCCGGGTATTGGAGGCAGGTGCAAATGCCGTGCTCATCGGCGAGGCGCTGATGCGTGCGCACGATCCCTCGCGGGAAATTGAGGCCTACCTGGCGCTGGAAGCCGCCCATTGATTTTCATTCAGCCTCGCCATGAAGGTGAGGCTGGTTTCTGTTATAGTGCTTCCCTCGCAAGAGCGGCGGCACCGATGATTCCCGCCTCATGACCGAACAAGGCGGGCAGCACCATCAGGTGATCCTTGAAGGGGCCGGAGAGTTGAGCAAATAGATGCTCCTTGATTGGCTTGAAAAGCAGTTCTCCCGCGCGGGCGACTCCACCGCCGATGACAATCGCCTCAGGATTGAGAAGCCAGCAGCAGTTCATGATCGCGGTGGCGGTAAGCCGACCGACCTCCTCCCATTGGGCCTGGGCGACGGCGTCGCCCTGATGGGCCGCCGCGGCCAGTGCCGCCGGGCTGCATTCATTGATAGATTTCGCCGTTCCTGCCTCGGTGTAGGCTTCGCGGGCCTTGGCGGCGATTTCTCCGTTTCCGACATACTCCTCAAGCGCTCCGAGATTGCCGTAATGGCCGGGCTTGCCGCGATAGTCGATGGAGGTCTGGCCGATCTCCCCGGCGCCGTGGAAGGCACCGCGGATCATTTGTCCGTTGGCGATGATGGCTCCACCGACACCGGTCCCCATCGAGATGAAAACAACGTGTTGGAACCCCCGCCCGGCGCCACATTTCCACTCGGCGAAGGCCATGCAGTTGGCATCGTTATCGACCACGACGGGTAGCTGGATCCGGCCTTCCAGGATGGACTTGAGAGGCACCGAATCCCAGTCGCGGACGTTGGTGAGATGATAGACCAGTCCCTTTTCGAAGTTGACGAAGCCGGGCATCCCCACACCGACTGCGGCGATTCCAGGATGCCGCGCGCGCAAATCCTCGACGACCCGCACCATGGCTTCGACCAGCTCTTCGCGGTTGCTAAACTCCTGGGTGGCGATGGGAGGCGCGCTGTCGATGACGTGGCTCTGGAAAACGACCGCAATCTTGACGGTGGTTCCGCCAAAATCGATGCCGATGGTAAGGGGGCTGTCGCTCATTTCGACAAGAGACCTATCCACTCCGGTTCAAATGGCACGTTTTTTTTCATTTTGCGAACACCCGGACGGCGACCTGCCGGAGTCCATCCAGGGTGATATCGGGATCGACTGTATCGATCTCATCCATGCCCCGCGCGATGAGGGCGGCGTCTCCCCCGGTGGCGATGATCGCGGGCTTGCCATCGAGTTCGCGGCAGATCTGAATAATGATCTCCCTAACAAGCCCCCGATAGCCGAAGACCGCGCCGACCTGCATGGCGTGGACGGTGGATTTTCCAATCGCAGAGGATGGTTCGATCAGCTCGATCTCGGGCAGCAGTGCGGTTTTTCTGGAGAGATAGCCGCTCATGGCACCGAGACCCGGGGCAATCACACCGCCGCAGTAAGCGGGCTTCGCCGAGATGACATCGAAGGTGACCGCAGTACCGAAATCGATGATGATCGCGGGCGCGCGGTGGCGGGTGAGGACGCCCGCCGCATTCGCTAACCGATCGGCCCCGATCTGCAGCGGGTTGGGATAGTCGATGTCCATGCCCAGCGGACTGGTGCTGTCAAGAAAGTGGACCGGATGGTTGCCGTCGAAAAATTTCCGGAACATCGCGGATTTCTCGGGGACGACCGAACAGATGATGACCGCGTCATAGTCGATGGCGTCGAGAAGCTTTGCCAACGCGGTCGGTGTTAGTTCGGCAGTTGCGATAACGCCGCGCCAAGGCAACAGGCTTTCTGCGTCGCCGAGCGAGAACTTCGTCCGGGTGTTGGAATTATCGATCAGCAGCCAAGGCATGGGTCACCAGTGGTTGTTCTTGAAGTTGCGCAAGTTCGAGGAGCCGAGTTCGGGTGCAGATGACAGGGTTTTGACCGAAAGGTTTCCACCGTTGATTTTCAGGCTGACGGGGCCCGCGAGATCGGCGGACTCCAGCCAGAATTTGAACCAGATTTCCTCGGGTCTCAGTGGATCGGCTCCGACAAGCGTCGTGTCGGCGGGTTGTTTTGCTCCGGTGGCAGTCACGAGCACGACCGGAATCCGCAGGTCGTGCTGCATACCGGGATTGATTTTTACATGCACGTTCAACCAGTAATAAGAATGGTCGCGGTTGATCGCGGTTTCAAGGATCTCGCAGCGAGCCTCGGGATCCGGATGGAAATCATAGGGGCGCAGCAAGGTCCACCCGGCAAAGGCCGCGGAAATCAGCAGGCCCACCATCAGGGAATATTGAAGAATCCGACGCTTCACGCGGATAGAGGAACCTGCCGGAAGCGATGCTGCAAACGAAAACGGGCGGACCCGTGAAGGTCCGCCCGCTGGGAGTTCAAGTGATTTGAAAATCAGTGTTCGTAGCCTTGCTCACCGTGTTCGGCGAGATCGAGGCCGATTTCCTCAACTTCCTCTGATGGGCGAAGTCCGATTACCGCTTTCACGATGAAGGCGATGATGGCGGTGGCCACCACGCTCCAAACGATGGTCAGTGCAACCGCCTTGAACTGATTCATGAGGAGACCTTCCTTAAGACCTGCGACCACCGAGTTGGCCTTCTCGTCGGCGAAGACACCGGTGAGGATAGCTCCCAAGGTGCCGCCGACTCCGTGAACACCAAAGGTGTCGAGAGCATCGTCATAGCCGAGGATGCTTTTTAAGTAAGACACTGCGAAGAACGGAATCACACCGGCGAGCACTCCCATGATGACGGAGGAGGTGGACGTTACGAAACCGCAAGCTGGGGTGATCACAACCAGACCGGCGACGATACCGGAGCAGAAACCAAGAACACTTGGCTTACCCTTGAGGACCCACTCGGCGAGAGCCCATGCGAGACCGGCAGTGGCGGCGCAAAGTGTGGTGGTGGTGAAGGCGTTGGAGGCGATTCCATCGGCACCCAGAGCGGAACCGGCGTTGAAACCATACCAGCCGACCCAAAGCATTCCGGTGCCGACCATGCAGAGAACCATGCTGTGGGGAGCCATCGATTCCTTGCCCAGTCCCTTGCGCTTGCCGAGGATGAGGCAGAGAACCAGAGCGGACCATCCGGAAGTCATGTGAACCACGGTGCCACCGGCGAAGTCGATCGCTTTAATGGCGGCGTTAGGATTGAGCGGTCCACACATGAGACCGGTTGCTGACCAAACCATGTGGGCGAAGGGGAAGTAGACGGCAAACATCCAGATAAGGATAAAAACCATGACTGCGGTAAATTTCATGCGCTCGGCGATGGCGCCGATGATCAGGGCTGGTGTAATGATCGCAAAGGTAAGCTGGAACATTGCCCAGATACTATCCGAGATCCACCAGTAACCGGCACCCGTATTACCGGGCTCAACACCCTTGAACATGGCGAAGCTCATGTCGCCAATCAAAGAATTTCCCGCGCCAAACGAGAGTGAATAACCACACAGCCACCAAAGTGGAGTGATCATGCAGGCACAACCAAGACACTGGGCGAGGACGGAAAGCACATTCTTGCGCCGGACAAGGCCGCCGTAGAAAAGTGCGAGGCCAGGAAGCGTCATGAAAAGAACGAGCGCCGTGCTAACCATTTGCCATGCGTTGGCGCCAGGTCCTGGACCCTTGACCAAGGAATCAACGCCTGCGGCAACAGAAGGCCTCGTCACGTTGTTCATGTAGGCCTCCAAGTCGGCGACCCGCTGCTCCACGGAAGGAGCCGGGAGCGCTGCAGGGTCTGCGGCAGGAACTTCCGTGGCGGGTGCCGCCGCATCTTGGGCCGACGCGGGTGTAATGATGGGAATGGCGAATACCGCGATTGCTACAGCCGCGAGGGCCCGCACTTTTTTGAGATGTCGACTGGTCATGGTGGTCAGGGTTGATCGAATGATTTTTGGCTTATCCCGATGATTACAATTCTTCGAGGGTGGCAAAATGCGTTTAAGCAAGCATCGTGCCAAGAACCCAAAACCCTCTAATCCACTGATGATGCGATCTAACCTGATCAAAAAAATCGAAGGGACTGTCGATTCTCGCTTGCCATCGCCAGAGCGTCTGCCTATCTCCCCGCGACGCGGTTTCACCAACCCGTGCCAAATTATTGCTGGACAAATCCTTCGGAAAAGCGAAATATTCGCTCAACGGAGTTCTCCCAACATGACACTAGGCATTTGGGGGTCGATCCGATTCGGTCCTGTCTGTTCCACCAAATGGTGCAGCCAAGGACGCAAGCAGCAACCGAAAACCAACAAAATAAGATGCAAAACTACTGCAAAACCATTGGCGCCTTGGCCGCTGCCTCCGCCCTTGTGGCCGGCAACGCTCAGGCGGAAGTCGAATATCAACTGGGCGTCGAATACGCCAGCATGTACCTGTTCCGCGGTGCTGACCTCGGTGACAACCTGACCGACGTGACGCTTGATGCGTCTTACGATTGGGATGGCGTCAAGATCAGCGGTGGAGTCTGGGCATCCGCCTTCGAACACTCCCCTGTCGCCACCGGCAACCAAGTTGACAACGAAGTCGACTGGTATGCTGAAATCGGCAAGGACTTCGGATTCGCAAATCTTTCCGTCGGCTATATCTATTACTGGAACCTCGGCGGTCTCGGTGAGGACGCCCAAGAAGTCCCATTCACGATTTCCCGTGATTTTGGCTTTGCGGACATCTACCTCACCTACTTCTGGAGCGTCGACGGACCGAACAACAATGGCTACATGGAACTTGGCGGCAGCCACGCATGGGAACTCAACTCTTGCCTGACCCTGTCCTACAATTCCGTGCTTGGCTACATGGTCGAAGAAGGTGACTTCACCGCTTGGAAAAACCAACTCACGCTCGACTGGGGCTTTGCCGAACACGCGAAGGTTTCTCCGTTCGTGGCTTACTCGCTCTCCCTGAGCGATACGAATGGAACCATCACGCAAGGTGCCAACAACGAATGGGTTGCTGGTTCGATGCTGAGCGTCTCGTTCTAATTCAACGAGGAATCACTCGATTCAAATCATTCAGGGGCGGTTGCGAAAGCAGCCGCCCCTTTTTCTATTTTAAATGATGCCTTGGGTAAAATTCCCTGCATTTTCGCACTTGGAAAAGCTCAATTCTCCGCGAAAACTCCTGCCATGTTCCTCGGTTTAGACTCATCCACCCAATCCCTAACTGCTGTCTTGATCGATCCGGACGGCGGCACGATCCAAACTCAGATTTCGGTCAATTTTGGAGCAGATCTGCCAGAATACCGCTCACCTAACGGATTTATTCCGGGCGCTGCAGATGGGCAAGTCCATGCGGATCCATTGATGTGGCTTGACGCGCTGGACCTCGTATTCTCCCGACTTGCCACGATCACCGACCTTTCGAAGGTGAAATGTATTGCCGGCTCAGGCCAGCAGCACGGCTCGGTGTATCTTGATGAATCGTTCGAGCCGCGTCTTGCCCACTTGGATCCTGCCGGGCGCTTGGTGACCCAGCTTGCTCCTGCCCTGACCCGTAAGACCTCTCCGATCTGGATGGATACCTCCACCGCTGCCGAGTGCGCGGAAATCACCGCGACCCTCGGCGGCTCCGCCGAGGTCTGCGCACGGAGCGGGTCCAATGCCACCGAGCGTTTCACCGGCCCGCAGATCCGCCGGTTTTACAAGACGGATCCGGATGCCTATTCACGCACCGCCCGCATCCACTTGGTTAGCTCATTCATCGCGTCGGTGATCGCCGGGAAGTCCCTCCCCATCGATTTCGGCGACGGAGCGGGGATGAATCTTCTCAATCTTTCGAAGCTGGCCTGGGATACGGATCTGCTGGCCGCCACGGCTCCTGACCTCGCTGCAAGGCTGTTGCCGCCGGGCTCCTGCCTAACCATCCAGGGCGAAGTTTCCTCCTACTTCGTGAAGAAATACGGAATGTCGGAAAATTGTCGGCTCGCACTCTTCACCGGAGATAATCCCGCTTCCCTGGTCGGCATGGGCGCGACGACTCCGGGCCAAGTGGTGATCTCGCTGGGCACTAGTGACACCTTCTTCGCTGCCATGCCTGGTCCGAAAACCGATCCTAACGGATTTGGCCATGTCTTTGGTAACCCGGCGGGTGGTTTCATGTCGTTGATCTGTTTCCGCAACGGTTCCCTGGCTCGCGAGGCCTTGCGTGACCAACTTGGATTGGACTGGACGGCGTTTGATCGTGATGCGCTTGCGGCTACCATCGGGGCAGCGGGCAGGAACCTGATGCTGCCCTTTTTCGGGCCGGAAATCACGCCCCGGTATGATTTCACTGGTCCGGTGCTCCAAGGCTCTCCGGAGTTCGAATCCGGGCAGCAGTCCGCCCTGCAGGTGCGCGCGCTGTTGGAAGGCCAGTTCCTCAACATGCGCCTCCATTCCCAGTGGATGGGAGTCAAAGTCGAACGGATCCGACTCACTGGAGGAGCCTCCAAAAACGACGGCATCGCCCAAGTGGTTGCTGATGTCTTCCAGTCCCCGGTCGAACGCATCGACGTATCAAATTCCGCCGCATTGGGAGCTGCGCTGGTCGCTGCTGCGGCAGACGGACGCAACCTGCAGGATCTCCAGAAGACCTTCTGCGTGCCTGCACCGGGCGGCACACTGCAGCCGGATTCGACCCTCGCCGCCACGTATGAAACGGCGCTCGCCGATTTCAAAGTCCTGCTCGACGCCAACCGCTGATCCTCCCTTTTTCTTTTCCAAAAGCATCCTATTCTCCCATACCATGATCGAACAATACGCCAACCGCTTCGTTTGTGACCTCGTCGCTTACGAACCCGGAAAACCGATTGATGAAACCGCCCGCGAGCTGGGACTTGATCCCTCGCAGATCGTCAAGGTTGCTTCCAATGAGAATCCGTTAGGCCCATCTCCATTGGCAAAGGAGGCGATGCGCCAGGCCATCGAGGAGGCCCACATCTATCCGGATGGTGGTGGCTATCGGCTGCGTTCCGCCATCGCAGATTCATTCGGGATGGAACTTTCTAACGTCGTGCTGGGAAATGGATCTAACGAGATTATCGAACTGCTCTGCCATACTTTTCTGAATCGCGACGCGGAACTCATCGCCGCAGAACACGCCTTCGTCGTTTACAAACTGATGGCCACGCTCTTCGGCGCGAAATACGTCGAGGTGCCCGATCCCGGATTCATCCATGATCTGGATGCGATGGCCGCTGCGATCAACCCCGCCACCCGGCTCGTGTTCATCGCAAATCCTAACAACCCGACCGGCACCATGGTCGGCCAGGAGGCGATCGATCGTTTCATGGGAAAAGTGCCTGACCACGTCATCGTGGTCTTCGACGAAGCCTATTATGAGTTTCCCGATTCTGCGCCGGACACGCTCAAGTATGTCCGCGAGGGACGGAATGTCTGCGTACTCCGGACCTTTTCGAAGATCCATGGCTTGGCGGCCTTGCGCGTCGGCTACGGTCTTGCGTCCAAGAACGTCGCCAATCTGCTGCAAAAGGCGAGACAGCCTTTCAACGTCAACGCGATCGCCCAAGCGGGTGCGCTCGCGGCATTGGCCGATACCGAGCACATCGAGAAAACCCTCGCCGTCAATCGCACCGGCATGGCGTTTTATGAAAAGGAATTTGCCGCCCGCGGGCTAGAGTTCGTGCCCAGCTTCGCGAATTTCCTGCTGGTAAAAACCGGCGAGGGCGACCGCGTGTTTCGCGACATGCTGAAACAAGGGGTCATCATCCGGGCCATGAGCAGCTACAAACTTCCCGATTGGGTCCGGATTTCCATCGGGACCGAAGCTCAGAACCTGCGCTGCCTTGAAGTCCTAGATTCTGTGCTCGAAGCCTCTGCGGTGGCGTGAACTTTCGGGACCGGGATTTGACAGATCGTTTTTGTTTTCCTAACTTTCCAGTCCCGGAGAGATTTAACCATGGCAGATGTTGTAATTCCAGACGAGCGTAGGGAATTCCGTTGCACCTATTGCGACGGGAAAATCCTGATCCCCAAGACCCTGCCTCCGACGACCGCGCCTTGTCCTCATTGCACGGCGGTCATCACCTCACCCGCTCTTGAGGAACCGCCCGCTGCGGCGTTTGTGCTGCCCGTTGCCCAGCCCTTGCCTCCCGCCAACACGCCGTATCCTGTCGTCCCCCCGGTTGCCATCCTACCCGAGCCATCACCGTCCCCAGCGTCCGATGCGGCGGGCGCCGCGGTTACAGCCCCAGTCGCAGCCCCGATTGCAGCCCCGATTGCAGCCCCGATTGCAGCCTCGGTCGCCGCCCCTTTGCCGGAGCCTCCATCTGAGGTGGTGGCAGCCGTGATCGTTCCGCCTCCGGTCCCTGTGCCACCACCGCTTCCGGTTGCGCTCCCTGAACCGTCCGCTGTGATTCCGGTGAAATCCAGCGGGAAGTCGCCCGTGGAGGCCACTCCAAAGTCAAAGAAATCCAAGCCTGAGAAAATCCATAAGCCGAGTGACGGCAAGTCATCTAGCAGCGGTCTCATTCCGGCGATGCTCGTGGTGCTCGCGTTGATCCTAGCGGGTGGCGGCGTTTGGTATTTCGCCGCCCAGGAACTGGGTACGAATCCTCCGCCTGTCGTTCAGGCCAAGCTGGGTGATCCTGCCGTCAGTGAAGCAAACTACATCCGTATTGGTTGGCAAAAGGATGCCTATCAACTCCTCAATGACTACATGGCTGCGACCACCAGTGCAGGAAAAATTCTCTATATTATCGACGGTGATAAGCTGGCTCCCAAACTCGATGAATTTTTCGGTGGCGGTGTCATCAATGATTCGGATACCCCCGCCGACGGATTTTCGGTGTATGAACTGTCCGAGGAGGATCGCAAGCGCGGGCTTTTCATGATGATCTACGACCTGCCACCGCAGTTTGACATGAAGGAATTCTTCCGTCCTCTCGCCAGCCTTGAGGTGCAATATGGTGTCGATGAGGCCGACCTCCTGTTGAGCACCCTTGCCCGCGTGGGCAATTTTGCGTTGGAGCCGATGCGCGTTCATGCCTTTTTCAAACGCACTCCGCAGGGTCTCAAACTCGACTGGGAAATCTTCGCCCAGACCAAATATCGCACCTTCCAGAATTTCGTCGAACTCCCTGAAGTCGGTCAGAGCGGAGTTTTCCGTGTCTTCATTGTGGAGGACGTGCCGGAAAAAGGCCGCGCTGTTGCCGGCACCCGCACCTATCGGATGGTGGATCCTGCAAACAACACCGACACCGCCCGCGTCAACGTCAAGGTCGATTCCGAGACCGGTCGGGTCCTCTCCCTGATCAACTGGCGAGACACCAAGGAGAACCACCCAATCACCAAGACGGCCACCGTCGAGCTCAAATGGAGCGGTGAGGCGGACGCCCCGGAACTTTCCATCGACCGGTTCATTTGTTGGGAGTTCCTGGGTCTCGGAGGTCAGGAAATCCCTGCCACCGCCTCGACCAAGTGACCGCCCGGATGAACGCACTGCCGGATCCGCACCGCACGACCATTGCTGCGGTCGCCACCCCGCCAGGCATGGGGGCCGTTTCACTGCTCCGTCTATCAGGCCCTGACGCGGTGTCCGTGGCGGACCGCGCCACCGGCGGCAAGGCGTCCTCCGCCGCCCCGCGCACCGCCCGCCTCTGCCGCGTCCTCGATGATCGCGGGGGAACCCTCGACGACGGACTACTCACGGTTTTCAAAGCCCCGCAAAGCTACACCGGAGAGGACTGTGTCGAGTTCACCGGTCATGGTGGCATCCTCGCCACCCGCGAAGTGTTAGACCGGTTCCTCGCCTGTGGCGCGCTGCCCGCCGGTCCCGGTGAGTTCACCCAGCGCGCTTTTCTCAATGGGAAACTGGACCTCACCCAGGCGGAGGGAGTGATGGACCTCATCTCCGCCCAGACCCGCCTCTCGCTGCGTGCCGCCCGTAGCCAGTTAGAGGGAGTTTTGGGAAAACGCACCACCGAGGCTCGTGACCATCTGCTAGAAACCCTCGCCCACCTCGAGGCGTGGATCGACTTCCCCGAGGAGGACATCGATCCGCAAACCGGTGCCCTGTTGGGCCAGCGGGTCGAAGCGGTCCTCGCCGTCGTCCACTCCCTACTCGCCACCGCCGACCAAGGCCGCATCCTGAGAGAGGGTGTTAGGACCGTCATCTTCGGTGAGCCGAACGTCGGGAAATCCAGCCTGCTCAATCGCTTGTTAGGATTCGAGCGCGCCATCGTCAGCGAGCGGGCCGGCACCACGCGGGACACCATCGAGGAAATCGTGAATCTCCACGGCATCCCGCTGCGCTTGGTGGACACCGCCGGCGTCCGCGAAGCCGAGGACCCCATCGAGGCCGAGGGCATCCAACGCACGGTCAGACAGATCGAAGCTGCTGACTTATTGTTGGAAATCGCCGATGGCAGCAAACCGAAGCCCGTGGACGCCGTTCTGCCAGCCACCGTCGCCAAGCACCTGCATCTCCTCAACAAGAGCGACCTCGGTGAGCATCCCTCCTGGTCCGGGACCGAAGCCGTCCGTCTTTCCTGCACCACCGGCGAAGGATTCGAGATTCTATCAGAGTCGATCCGCGCCGCCCTCCATTTCAGCGATGCGGACTGGGGTGAGCACGCCGTCGCCATCAACGCCCGCCATCAAGCCAGCCTGCAACTCGCCCGCACCTCCTTGTTGGCCGCGCTGGATCTTCTCAACGACCGCGGCACCGATCCCGAACTCGCCGCCATCGACCTGCGCGAAGCCCTCGATGCCCTCGGCGAAATTCCCGGCCGAGTCGATACCGAGGATCTTCTCGGCGTCATCTTCAGTCGCTTCTGTATCGGGAAATAATCTCGCAAGCCCTCGGTCCCCGCGCGTCCGCATGGAATCTTCCTCAGAGTGGCCGCGCTGCGCGAGGCGCGCGCCTGAAAAATCAAAGCCTGGAACGCCACCGAAAGAAGGCAGAGCAAACGCATCAAGAATTTGGGAAACATCTCGCGCCTCGTCGGATCCCATCCCGAGCTTTGGGCTGCACTTCCGCCTGATCTACAGCTCCAGATCGACCTGATTGATCCAGCCCAAGGTTGAAATGCGACACCTAACCCCATTTATGTTAGTTGAGACCCTTTCAGTGGCATTCATCGAGGCTGCGGTCGCGTCGTCGAAGGCAAATGCCGCCTGGAAGCCGGTGCACGGGTCATCAAGGGTGCGGATTCGGGAAATCAACGCGTTGTTTGCAGGCTTTACGTTTTCCCGTCCCCGGCTAAACTGCTGCCATGAAAACGTTGGAAACT
>JBBQDJ010000036.1:0-14094 GCA_038319595.1 Verrucomicrobiales bacterium | reverse complement strand
GTGGGTCCCATGCGGGCGGTGCCGGCTTCGTGGATGATCTCGCCGGGCTTGTTGATCGCCTCGGCGGCGGGGCGCGGGGTGGCCTTGCCTCCCATTTCGTTGATGATACTGGCGAAGGTTTCCTGCATGTGCTTGACCTGGTTGAGCTCGTAATCTGACCACTTCCAGTGGAAGCGGAGGATGGGGATGCCCCATTGGTCCACGCGGTCCGGATCGAGCTCGGTATAGCAGTTTTCGTTGGGCACCATCTCGCCGCGCCCTGCGAAGCCCATGCTCGCGCCATAGTAGCGGCGGGCTTCCTCCATGAGCTTTTTCCCATAGGTGGATGGGGATATGGAATCGAGGATGCGGAGGCTTCCCATCGACGGCATGGTCCGGGTGGCGCCGAGCTCGATGTGGTATCCGCGGGGGAAGTCGAGCTTGTCATGCTTCCCGTGGTTCCACCATGGGGAATAGACATGGGCACCGCCCGCGCCGTCCTCGTTGTAGGCGGGCAGGTTTTCCAGGGCGGGGATGTGCCCGCCAAGGTCGCTGCCAACGGAATCGACGAGGTTTTTCCCGACCTGGCCGGAGGAGTTGGCGAGGCCGTCCGGGAAAAGGGCGGACTTGGAATTGAGGAGGATACGGGCGGTCTCGCAGGTGGAGGCGGAGAGGATGACGACCCGTGCCTTGGCCTCCATGTCGAGGCGGTTGGGCTTGTCGATGTAGCGGATGCCGGTGGCTTTTCCGGAGGAATCGAGGATGACCTCCCGAACCATCGCGTCGGTGATAATATCCAGGTTTCCCGATGCGAGGGCGGGCGGGATGAGGACGGTGGTGGATTGGAAATTCGCGCGGATCGAGCAGCCGCGCCCGCAATCGGTGGCCCAAAAGCAGGCGGCGCGGTTCGACATGTCCTTGGCGACGAGTTTCCTCGCGAATTCGTTGTTGGGAAACATCCGCGCGGCGCGGGCCGGGCCGTCGAGCGGCTCGGTGAGGACGGCGCGGTGGATGGGGTGGATGGGGACGCCGAGCTTTGCCGCGTGCTTCTTGGCGAGCATTTCTCCGGCACGCGGTTTCGGCGGCGGCTGGAGGATGCCGGGCGGCGAGTCCGGGATGTTCTCCATGCCGAGGTTGGTGCCGAAGATGCCGGTGATCAGCTCGGTCTTGTCATAGTAGGGGGCGAGATCCGCGTAGGAAATCGGCCAATCGTAGCCGAGGCCGTCGCGGGTGAAGGGCTTGAAATCATAGGGGCCGAAACGGAGTGAGATGCGCCCCCAATGGTTGGTTCGGCCGCCGAGCATCCGGGCGCGCCACCACTGGAAAGGGTGCTCGGTGCCCGCCTTGTCGGAGTAGGGTTCGCCGGGCACCTGCCAGCCGCCGTCTACCGTGGCATCATAGTAGCCGAAGGGTTTTTCCGGTGTGCTTTGCCCGCGTAAGGGTGCCTGCTCCGGAGTGTTGAACATCGGTGTCTCGGTGACGGGTTCATAGTTCCGCCCGGCCTCCACCATCAGCACTTTCATGCCACCGAGGGCGAGCTGCATCGCCATCATCCCGCCGCCCGCGCCGGAGCCAACGATGATCGCGTCATATTCGGGGAGGGTCTTTCTATCGGTGAGTATGGCCATGTAGTTGTGAGAGGATAGGTATGAAAAGTATTTTGTCAGGGGCGAAATTTCGACGACAACAAGCGACACGACTACCGAGAGGCGTCAACCCGATCCCAGTAGGCAACGAAGCCTTCGTCGAAGCCCTGCGGACCTCCACTCGATCGGAAAACCGAGGATTCCCGCTTGGAGAATTGGGGTGGATTTTTTGTCACCGCCTTCATTCACTTTCGCCGCGGAGCTTCCCCGTTCTTCGTCAGACATCGCCATCGCGAGAAGCCAGTCGTATCATCTATCAGATCACTGGACATCGGGCAAATTCTCATCAATCTGCTTCGTCCAGCATTACGAGACGTAGCAAAACGGAACGAATCAGGGGGTGAAACGACCTCCCATTTTCCACTTTTCACGCCTGAGACATTCACTGTGATACCGCACAAAATCCACTTTTGCTCCAGACGCCTGAGTCAGAAATCGAATCTTGCAGTAGGACGGCGGTTCCCGTTTACTGGGCCGTGATTCGAGTTGTCGTCCCACTGTTGCTTGCCCTGCTAAGCCAGGCTGTCATGGCCTCGGACATGACATCGAAAGAGGTGAGGCGTGTCATCAAGCAGGCCATTTCTCGCGCGGAGCAGATTGAGCCCAAGGCCGTCATCGCGGTGGTGGATCGAGAGGGCTTCGTGCTGGGCGTCTGGAGTATGGACGGAGCACCCGATGCCGTCGCCGTGCTGGATGCCATCACCAAGGCCGGCACCGCAGCCTTTCTGAGCAGCGAACAGAATGCCTTCACCTCGCGCACGGCCGGTTTCATCGTGCAGCAACATTTTCCTCCCGGGGTTCAAAATCGTCCGAACGGCCCGCTCGTGGGGGTGAATTTTTCGAATCTTTCGTTCAGCAAGGTGAATCGGTTTAAAAATCCGCACGTTGGATACGTTGCCGACCAAACCAGCGGTGACAATGGCGATCCCCTTGTGCCAGCGGGGAGTCCTTTCCAAGCGCTGACCGGCCTCGCTGGATCTCCCGGCGGGGTGCCGCTTTATCGTGCTGGGAAATTGATCGGCGGGGTAGGCGTGGCGGGCCAGACCATTGCGCCAAAAATCAGCGCGTTCTCTATACTTGCTGATATTCAGATGCAGAGCCAGCAAGTCTATGACCCGGATGAAGACGTGGCGCTGGCCGGCCAGATTGGTTTCAAGCCCGCAGCTGCGATTTTCGGCTCGGATGTCCTGATCGATGGTATCCGCGTTCCCTATGTAAAGGGCGGCAGCCAGCTCGGGGCTGTGAACCCCCTTGGCACGGTCGGGAGTATAGTCCCTGAATACCCAATCGTGAAATCACCGGACGTCGCTTATCCGATCGAGGACTTCGGAGGACAACCCTGCGAGATTCGCGCGCCCATTATCGGTGATCGGAAGAACGGTCTCGTCAACGGCCAGCTTCGTCTGAGCGCGGACGAGGTGAGGACGATTCTATCTCAGGCTTCATACCGGGCGAGAATCACCCGTGCCGGAATTCGTCTGCCAGCGGCGAAGGCATCACAAAATTTCATCACGGTGGTCAATGTTCCATCATCGACGGACAAGGCCCCCGTGATCCTCGGCACCATCCGCACGTCAGATGCGACCATGTTTAGTTGGGACGTGTCGGCCCAAAAGGCACGCACGGCGGTATTCTTTTCTAATGATACGCGGGCGTTCTCGACGCGCACGGTGGGTTTTCTTGCCGAGCAGTTTTATCCACCGGGCATCGCCAACACTGCACCGGGTCTATTCTACAAATTGCAAGAACAGTATTCGTTGCTACCGGCAGGGATCGAGAATCCATTGAATAAAGTGGTGCTGACCACTGCGCTGGCGGTGCCCAATCCCTACCTGCCTAACGGCATCACGATTTTCCCCGGAGGCTTTCCCCTCTATCGCAACGGTGTGATGATTGGGGCGATCGGCGTCAGTGGCGATGGCATCGATCAAGACGACATCATTGCCGCAGCGGGCACGGTGGGTTTTGTCGCCCCGGCGTCCATTCGCGCCGACCAGCAGCAATATCAGCGCGCACGACTGCCTTACGCCAAGTTCCCGCGTAACCCGGATCTGTAGGCTGCAATGATTGCCAGAAGTCGGTTTTTCCGATGAAGGCAGTTGAGACTTCCCAAGTTTCGCCGATTGGCACCTCCATCAAATTTGCTCCAGACCATAACCGAGAAGCACCTCAAAAAATGCCCGGAACCTGCACCATCGGTTAGGCCAGTTTGCAAGCGGGATGGAGCCACGGGTCGGTTGTTTAACCCCAAGCGTCGCCATCCGCGCTGTAATCCTCGCGAACCGTGCCGCACGCGCGGTCGGACACGAAAGTGCCCCACCTTCGCCAGGCCGGGACGGGGTCATTCGCGCCCTCAGCGAGGCGGTTTTGTTCGGCGGTGCTTACGGAGTGCCAGGACATTGATTTTGGCGGATGCCCTGAAATTGGCATCGGGCCGGACGGATCATTCAATCTCCTGGTCCTGCCTTTTTGGGATCCAATGAAGTTTCTGGAGATTTCGGGGAAAGTGCGCCCGGTTGGCTGTTGTGATAAGTGTGGCACAAAGTGCAGCGGTGATCGATTCCTCCCTTGGGACTATGACACTCCACGCAAGACTTGATCGACGGTAGGTTGAGATCGCTCGTGAGTTCACTGCTCATCACCTTGTGGCAATCAAGGCAGGTGAGCCCCTTCTGGTGCACGTCGTGATTGAATTTCCCAAGCACCATCCAGCGGTCTGGCGCTGAGACCTTCTTGATCACCGGGGTCGCATTGTCACTCTTGGGTTCCGACACTTCGTGGCAGGTTGCGCAACCCGCGAAAGGTACCCGGAGACCACCGGGGATTTCCCCCTTCATATCCGCAAAGAATACCGCGCGCTCGAGATTCTCACCTTTTTGGTAAAGCTTCTCGATGCCGGTCTTTTTTTCCCGCACGTAGTGAACGAGCTCCTCCTGACGCGTGATACCCTCATGGCTGCGACCATACTCCTCGTATTGAATGTTGAGGCTGCGCAGGTAGGCACGGACGTAGTAGGGATCGCCATGCGGCAGATAGATCCCGGGTTTGTTTTTGTCAGCAGGTGTGTTCGGATCGAACTGCAAGGTATGGCATTCGACACAATTTTTCTCGTAGGTGATCGACCGTTGGTATTCGCCATTGCCATCGCGTTCATGGCAGTCACTGCAATTGAGCACTCTTGGAATTTTCCCTGTCCGGAGGTGGAGCGCGTGGTTGAATTTCAGCGAATTTTCATCGCGAACTCCGTCTCGTATCAGCCGGAACTCCGGATGATCGGTATCAAAGCCGGTGATCACTTCGGTATAGCCTTTTGCCGGCCGCTCGCGCGATTGGGTCTTCAAATCGGCGTTGGGTGCAGGGGGTGAAAAGGCGTGTGGGTCGGTCCCCACTCCCATTTCCCCTGATGCGGCCATGAGTTCAACGGAACCGTGGCATGACGTGCAGGCGGAGCTACTCACTTCCGGCATGAATCCGCTGCCCTGATGTTCTTTGTGACATTCGGCACACGCGAATTGAGCCGGCATATTCGGCTGGTGGAACTTCCTGCCCTCATGGCAGGCCAAGCAGTTCTCATCCATCGCAGAGGTTTCGAGTGGTCCTTTCTTGATCAACTTGGCGGGAGCAAGTCCATGCTTGAATGCGTCGAAAGCCTTGGACCCCCAAGATGCCGCATCCTGCCGTGCTCCATCGTGACAAGCGGCGCAGTGGCCGACATCACCTAACGATTTCGTGTGAAAGTCCGCGAAAGCAGCGCTTGCATGAACGTTGGATAAGGGGCCGGGATTGATGAACTCATCCCGCATCCCTCGGCTAAGGCATATGAACAGGATGAGAAAACTGGCGATGATGGTGAACCCAACCACACGCTTCCTGATTGATCGAAGAGTTCTGCGCGGTTGGCATTTGGGAACCGCATTGCAGCAGGTGCCATCCGGAAGAGGGCCGTTCTCGCACTTGCCACCGCCGGTTCGCGGGCGCGTGCAGTTCCAGTGCCCTTTCACCTCGCCTGCTTTCAATTCCAAGCGGGGCGTGCATTCGTAGCTTGCCCTGCACTCTCCCTTGGGAGATGGCCCGATCCGGCAAGGACAACCGTTGCAGAGACGTCCACACTCCCAATCGAGATTGGGGCGCACATACTCCTTCGAGGGAAATACCGGTGACTGTGGATTGGCCTTCATGAAGAGGATCCTGAAAACGCGTGGACGAGGATGATATGCAGCACGCTGAAGATCAGTAGGGAATAGCTGAGAGGAATGTGTGCGAACAGCCATAACCGTAGAGCGGATTGCAGCGAATACTGGTAATCGAGCATGTGCTTGCTGGCGACGAGGTTCCTCAGTTGATCAAGCATTTCACTCTCACCTTTTTTTGCATATCTTCGCACCTCGTCAAACTGGGAAACGTGTTTGGCCTGCGGAGCGCGTGACTGCCGCAGGTGCGCCCACCGGTTGCACGGCTTGGTGAAAAACATCCCGAGCTTTTTCGAATAAAATTCCGCGATGACAGGTGACGTCTGGCCATCCACGCCAGTCAATACTAGCGTTTCGGCTTCTTGACGCAGGTTGCTCCTTGCGTAGGGGATCCGCTCGAAAGGAGTTTCATATCCGGCGATCGTGAGCATCCGTGGAAACGCGCGGCTGATCCATAACCCGAGTACTCCTGTCACGAAGACAATCACGTAGCACCAGGCGAGCAGTTGATGGAAAGTCCCTGCGGGCCAAGACCACCCGATATGTACCATGAACAATGCGCCCGAGAACACGCCCACATAGAGATGCATTTGCATCCAGAAGCTGGCACTGCCGATGCGCAAGAAAGGAATCCGCTTGCGGAGATTGAAAAAGGTCAGAAACAGCATCGCCGCGAACAGCACCCAGCCGCTCAGGTAGGCGTGGTGAGGATACAAGGGAGCGTATTTGATGTAGGCCGTCAGCAATCCGACGACTGCCAGCGTGGTTATCAAAGCGCTGACGAACCTCCTCCGGCTGAGCACTACTTCCTTTTTAGCCACTTTGTGAGAGAGGTTACTTGGGTTAAATCCGTCCGACTGAGAGCATCGTGTGGACAAGCGTTCTGACAGGCGGGGCCGCTTGCTTGCTCGACGCACAAGTCACACTTGGTTGCTTTAAGAATGGGTTGATATTCCTCATCCACCAGAAACTCTCCTTTGCTAGATCTTAACTCGACCATGCGGATCGAATCATAAGGACAATTCGCGGCACAGGTGCCGCATCCAATGCAAGTGGCCGGGTTAATAATCACTTCTCCTCCGAAGCTGGTGCGATGGATGGCACCAGTCGGGCATCCGATCATGCACACCGGGTCCACGCAATGCATGCAGGCGTTCGCGATCATCAGATTGTCGATCATCGGTCCATGCCGCAGGAAGCGAGGATTGCCGTCGTGTGTCGATGCACAAGCGCGTACACAATCGTCACAACGGGTGCATCGATCCATATCAATGACCATCGACTTGGTGCCATTGAAAAAACGATGCTCCGCCATGAACTCCATCAGGTTGGCTGATGGCGCGCCGCCGTCTTCACCCGAGGGCGCGTGCGCCGGTTGTGAAATGCTCTGCGGAACGGGACTGGCTGGGAAATCTGCTTCAGATAGTTCCCGGTTCGCATATTCTTCGACCGAGGCCGTTGGGATGAACATCAGATAGGCATATCCTAACGAGCGAAGGGTGTACTTGGAGTTCGGATCTTGATGCGGGTTTTCCCAATGATTCGCGATTTCCTCATAACCGAACACACTGCCCGCGCCGATGTAATTCAAGGTGCGTTCGCCGTTGCCGTATTTTTGGCTTACGCGGCAGAATCCAGCGATGATCATATAGATGCCGTTGCTGTATTCTCCTTCCCGAACGATAACAGGTTCGTTCGAAGATATCGCCTGGTCACCCCCTTTCGCGATCTTGAGGTAAGAGCCGGACCAGTTGTATTCACCGAAAATTTCCAGCTGGGCTTCCTCACACAAACGCACAGAAATGGACTCGTCCAAGTGGCTGAAAAGCGGGTGATGCCTCAGGAAAACTTTCAGAGAGTTCTTTCGATAGGTTTTATTGATCTGATTCTTTAGTGCAGAATCATAGCGCATGATGTCGCGCAGTCCTTCCCAAGTGAATTCCAGCAGACGGGCCTTTTCCGTGGATGCCACCACGGTGGCGGTCCTTGGCATTCGGCTGAGCGCGGAAATCTCCCCGAACAACTGTCCTTTCTTCAGGGTGTCTGTTTTTGAATCGGAAACGATTTGTGGATAATCCTGTAAATAAATGGAACCACGTGCCTTGTTGATAGCGCCCTTGATGTTGTCGCCCGCACGCACAGAATTTTTTCTCAATCCCTCAGGTTCCGGGTTGTTGTTCCACAATTGGGCGAGGCGCCCGATGAAGCTTTTTTTGATGCTGGGTGCGCGTCCCAGAAGCTGGGGATCGATGTCCGGACGCAGGATCACATCGAGCTCTCCTTCCAGGACCAGAAAGGCCGAGGTGCCATAATCGTTCTTGCGCAGGACGATCTCTCCAGCGGCATACTCGCGCACGGCCGTGTCCGCCCGCAAGATCCCGCGCAGCGGTGTGCCGGCAGGGAACGCACTTTGATCCATGCTGGCGAACGGTTCCAATGACATCAGCATGTCAAGCGTGGCATCGCTCATCGCCGGATCCAGCGGATCATCCCATCGCTTCGGGCGGGCCGCCTGGCGGGTGATGCTTGCCAAAGTGTTGTCTAGTTTAGCCATATAAGCGCTTCAGGCGTCGATCACCATTTTTCCTTTTGGCCTGCAGATGCAGCTAAGGCAGGTGCCTTCTTCCGGGGCTTCGCCTGGTTCCAGAACGTATTCGACCTCGCCTTGCTTGATCGCAACAAGACAGGTTCCGCAACTACCCGCGCGACAACCTCCTTCAATCGTGGTGATTCCGTTTTTCTCCGCAAATTCAAGAAGGTTCTCCATCCCAGGATCCCACGGTAATGTTTTTCCGGAACGGGCGAACTCGATGGGTATCACCGCTTGATCGTTAGTCTCGGATTTGATCTTCGGCTCATTCGGGCCACTCTTGACGGTGGCCGGGCCGAAGGCTTCGAATTTCACATCCTTCTTCGGCACCCCCCATTCGTAAAGACCGTGGACGAGGGTATTCATGAAGGGGCCGGGACCGCAGAGGTAGTATTCGTAATTACTTGAAGGCAAAATCTCCTTCATCAGCTCAATCGTGACACGACCCTCATGGCTATACTCTTCACCATGAACATTTTCACGAAGGGGACGACTATAACAGATGTGGAGCCGCATGTTAGGATTGGCTTTTTGCAACTCGATGACCTCGTCACGGAACATGTGGTCAACGCTGTTGCGGCAGCCGAAGAAAAAGTAGATTTCCCTATTGTCTTTGATGTGGGTCAACAGACGGGCGATCGCCAGCATAGGCGTGATGCCGATGCCGCCGGAGATGAGGACCACGGGGCGATCCACCTCCACATCAAGAAAGAACCGACCACTGGGAGCTTTCACGTTGAGGATGTCGCCTTCCTTCACATGGTCACTGAAGTAACTGGAAACAACGCCCGGCGGGATGCCGGGTTCGTCCGCAGGCGGTAACGCGCGCTTGATCGTGACCCGGTAATGATCGTCAACGAGAGCGCCGTCCGAGAGGGAATAACAGCGGACCAGAGGCTTTTCTGCATTCGGGGGGTGCAGCTCGAAAGTCAGATACTGTCCGGGTTTGAACGGTGGCAGCGGCCTGCCGTTGTGGGGAGTGAGATAGAATGAGTAGGTGTCCTCGCACTCTTCCACTTTTTTTGAAACGGTAAATTTGCGGTATCCACTCCAAGCGGATTCGGGCGCTTCCTGCGCCTTTCGATTCAGGATTTCGATTTTTTTATTTAGCGCGCCCAGCTCAAGTCGGCTGCGTTCTGCCTCGAAGCGATACCTGGCGACAACCGCCCACCATTGGGTAAAAATATACCCTAACATAAGTGCGCCGCCGGTCAATCCCACCGAAAGGAGGGGACTTGAGAGTGCCGGACGTAACAAAATTTCGTAATTCACCTGCTTCGCCAAGACGCTAGCTATTCAGGCAAGGTAGTCAAGCGAATGGGATGGCTGGTGCAAGCAGGGTTCCTACATGGGGGAGTGGAGTTGCCCGAGGTCGGCTTCGTCTTGGATGGCGCGGAGTTCGCGTTTGGGCGGACTTTTGCCTCCAATGCCTTCAAAGCGCATCCAGTTGGGTTCCGCTGTTAGTTTCGGCGATGGAGAGGAGGGCGTCGATGCATTCGGGAAAGCTCTGGGAATGGTCGGTTTTGGTGGGGCTTTTGGGCATTCAGGAAACCTGCAGGCACTGGATCTTGTGAATGGGAATGTTAGATGGCCGTCGGTGGTATTGCCACTGATGGAGGAGCCCAGCTGGAACAGGTAGAGCGGGTTTCACGAGCATGCTTCGTATTCGCTTGCCAGCCCCCCATCGCGAACTTAAAGATCCCGCTAGGTGAGAGATTATAAATTGCTTTCAACTTTGCTATTCACAGTGTTGGCTTGGGTTAGCCAATCGCAGAACGGTGGAAGCGAGCCAGCGGAGACAGCAAAGGTGTTCGGCTCCCAGACGTGCATAACGAGCGGCTGCCATGGGGGGGCCGGACTTGGGCGTGGTGCCTCCAACATTTTCAGCCGCTTTGATCCGCATTTCAACGCCTCCGCAACCCTCACAAACGGGCGTTCCAAGGCAATGGCCAGACAGCTTGGGATCGAAAACGCCGCGGAATCGAAAAGCTGCACGGCCTGCCACTCGCCAATGTCCCAGATGCCCTCTTCTAAGTTCGCGGCAGCTCCCGAGGGACATGCGGTGGAAAGCGGCGTCTCCTGTGCCAGTTGCCATGGTCCTGCGGAGAACTGGTTGCTTTCACATACTCGCCCGGATTACCCGAAAGACGCGCTTGAGAGGCTTGGCATGCGGCAGTTAGCCAGCCCCTACCAACGCGCGAACAACTGTGTGGCCTGTCACCAGAATCTGAGCGACGAACTGGTGAAGGCAAACCACCCGGCTTTGGTCTTCGAACTGGATGGCTTGCTCGTCGCCGAGCCCAAACACTGGCGCGAAGACGAGGGGTTTTCCAACACCAAAACATGGCTTGTGGGACAGGCCGTGGCGTTGCGTGAGGCTGCGGCGCAAGCCAAGCGCGAGCCGGGCGAGCGCAGGACCGCCGAAATAGAGGCCATCAAAGCCTTATTGAAAGCCACCGATACTGGCTGGGACGATACACGCGAGGATTTGGTCCGCTCGGCGGATGATTATGCAAAGCGGATTTCACGAGCGGCAATGGGTCGCGAGCAAACTCGCGTGATGTTGTCCAAGCTGATTGGCAATCAGACTCCATTTCAAGCCGATGCGTTCGACGGGGTTGCCAAGGAATATCGCACGTGGTCCACGGGCTACTATGCGGAGCGCCTGACATTAGCGATCGACCGCCTGAACCAGTCCATGATCGCATCCGGACTACAGGAAATGATTGCCAAGGACCCCCTCAAGGAGCTCTTCGACGCTGCCAAACCTCCCGAGAGTTTTGATGCTGCCACGATCGAAGAGTTCGTCCAAAAACTCAATCAACTGGCAAAGCCGCACCCTGATGCGGAGCGAAATCGGTGATCCTCAAACCATGGACATTTTATTCCCATGACCCGCGGATTTCTCAAAACAGGCCGTCGCCTTCTGGTCGCTTCTTCGACTGTTCTTTTGACGACGTGTTATCATCCCCCGCACAAGCGGACTCCCGATTGGGATTTGTCAAATGACGAGAAGCGTCCGGATCGCCTCACTGCGCAGCAGACATTGGCTGATGCCGTGCCGCAAAGTCCCGCAACCTTCTCTCCCGATCCGAGCTTGAATCCCATGCCGGAACCGGCCTTGCCCGTTCTGAGAATCAAGGAAGAGAGGACCATCGACAGGGACTCCTTGCTGCCACCGGAGCGCTTCAACCCTGATCCGGGAATGGGGATGGATGATTTGAAAGAAAGCGCGCAGCGTGGGGGAGAGGAGGGCATCGGCCGCCAAGCGGGGAAAGCACCCGAGAATGGCCGATTTTTCCAGGACGATCTAGGTGCCTACGATGAGCGATTTTTCAATCGGGACGCAGGTGTTCCGAAGGAAGGTCCCAGGTTCATTCCTACCATACCCGATGAAATGCAATTGCCGCGCCAAGGATTGGAGCGGCGTCAAATCGATGCCGAACTGGTACAAGGGCCGGATATGGATCGATACGAACCGGAGATCGACGGGCAGATGGTCTTGCCGAGAAAGGGTGTGCGCTATGAGGACCATATCTACGAGCACTGGCACGCGGGGGAATACGAAAATTCCGAACTTCCACCTAACAGTAGCGCTGTGGAAGACCGCTATCGCATTGCGACGGGCAGGTGGAACCGTTATCTGGACGACAGTATTGCCGAGACTCCCTATGAAAGAGCAACACCCTATCTCTGGCATCCCTATTATCAAAGTGTGCTCAAAGGGGATATTCCGATTCACGGACAAGATATCTTCGCTTCAATCACGTTGCAAAATTTCACCGAGATTGAGCTCCATGAGATACCGATTCCCTCGGGAGTCAGCACGGCTCGGCCACGCAGCGCGGAATTTTTCGGCAGGGGTGATCAGACCATCATCAATACGAACACCAGTCTGATTTTCGACCTTTTCCGGGGAGAGACGTCGTTTAAGCCCGTGGAGTGGCTGTTCCGAATCCAGCCTGTTTTTAATACTAACTATATCTCGGGTGACGAGGCCAACGTCATTTCGGCGGACCCGCGCGGGCTTGATCAGTCAACGCGTAACCCTCCTGATAACTCTGGAATCTTGAATCCAGGAAATCTCGATGGATTCCTCGATTCCCAGCTTTCCACCGCCCATCATCCGAACGCAACTGACCGATACGAGAACCAAGTCGGCTTGCAGCAGTTCTTTTTTGAATCGCATTTGCTGGATCTGTCCGAGAATTACGATTTCGCAGCCGCGCGCGTCGGCATCCAGCCCTTCAATGCGGATTTCCGTGGCCATGTGTTTGTGGATTCGAACATGGGATATCGCATTTTTGGAAATCTTCAGAAGAATCGCATCCAGTATAATCTGGCATTGTTCGATCTCCTCGAGAAGGAGTCATTTTCAGAGCTGAACACCTTTGATGACCGCAACCAGAACGTCTTTATCGCCAACTTGTATTACCAAGATTTTCTCACTGAAGGCTATACCGCCCAGTTCAGTTTTCTGGCGAACTGGGACAATGGCAACGACAGCGGTCTGGTTTATGACAGCGCGGGCAACATCGTCCGTCCGGCACCCGTCGGCACCGTGGCTCCTCACGATTTGCAGGCCTATTACCTGGGCTGGAATGGCGAGGGCCACATCGGCCGGGCGAATATCAGCCATTCGCTCTACCATGTCTTCGGCGAAGATGATTTGAATGGTGTGGCTGGACGCTCGGTGGACATCAGCGCGTGGATGGCCGCCATGGAAGTTTCCGTGGATACCAACTGGATGCGCCATAAATTCACTCTATTCTACGCATCCGGTGATGATGATGCCACCGACGACACCGCCACGGGATGGGATGCCATCGTGGATAATCCGAACTTCATCGGCCCCTTCAGCTATTGGCAAAGGCAGGGAATGAATCTGGGCGGCACCGCGGTCGCATTGAAGCAGCGTCTGAGCTTGATTCCCGAACTGAGTTCCAACAAATTCCTAGGGCAGTCCAATTTCGTCAACCCGGGCATCTTTATTGCCGGACTTGGTGAAGAATGGGAGCTGACACCGCGTTTGCGGGGATTTGCCAATCTGAATTACCTTTTGTTCATGGAAACGAACGCAATCAAGACCGCGCTGCTCACGGACAACATTGATCGGGAGATCGGATGGGACCTCAGCTTGGGGGTGGAATACAGACCATTTCTCACGGACAACCTGAAGCTTAACGTGGGGTTCGGCATGCTGTTTCCTGGAGCAGGTTTCAAAGACATCTACAGCACTGGATCGACCGGAGTGCCGGGCTACACTTCAAACTCTCAAGGTTTGTCGGACGTTCTTTACAGCGGTTTCC
This sequence comes from Verrucomicrobiales bacterium, assembly GCA_038319595.1. Taxonomy (GTDB): domain Bacteria; phylum Verrucomicrobiota; class Verrucomicrobiia; order Verrucomicrobiales; family Akkermansiaceae; genus Luteolibacter. The sequence goes on along the minus strand of JBBQDJ010000036.1, from coordinate 380 downwards.
TGACGGCAATCATGACATTCTGACAATGACTCGAATCACGATCCATCAACACCTGGCCTGCTTACTCGCCACTGGCGGACTGGTCTTGTCAGCCTATTCCCAAGAAGCGGCCACGGGTTACGGAAGTCTTTTCGGTCCGCCCATCGCTGTCACAGATTCTTCAGCACCTAAGGGTGCGGCCATTCCAGAAGCGAACAATCTGGACCAATCCAAAGCAAAGGTAATTTCGAAAAGCCGTGGCTGCATCGCTTGTCATGAGAATTCGCAAGATCCGCATGGCAGTGAATATGTCCGACTCGGTTGCACGGACTGTCACGGCGGTGATGCCACGCTGGGTCTAACGATGCGCCAAGCTCACCCGACACCCCGCAATCCCTTTT
>JBBQDJ010000035.1:0-14247 GCA_038319595.1 Verrucomicrobiales bacterium | reverse complement strand
GTTCCTTCCAGCCGATTCAAACTCCGCTTAATCCGCTTACGGGCATCTTCCGCTACACCCGACGCGATCCGGCGCTCACCGGCCTGACCTACACCGTCTGGACCTCGACGAACCTGAACGAGTGGACCGAAGATGACTCCGGCGCCATCCAGACGCCCGGTGAAACCGATGCGAATGGCGTCCAAACCGTGGAGGTGACCCTAAGTCCCGAGCGGATGGGAGCTTCATCCCTGTTTGTCCAAGTCCGCGCAAACTGAATCAAATTCTGGTGTAGATCGGTCTCAGCGCCGGCCTCACGCGGCTCAATCCGCCCGTGGCTGAGATCCTGCGTCAAGCGACCCATCCCAAAGCACTTCGCTTGCATCCCGCCGCCCGCCTGCTTACATCTGCAGCCCGGTGTCTCACCGGCTAACTTTTTAACCGACCAAAATCCATGGGAAGACACTTCGAATGCCGCCGCCGGGCGAAAGAATCACGTTGGGCCACGATGTCCAAGGTGTTTCCGAAACTCGCGAAATCCATCACCATGGCCGCGAAAAACGGCGGCCCGGACCCGGAATCCAATGCGCCGCTCCGGGTGGCGATCAACAACGCGAAGGCTCAGAACCTTTCGAAGGAAAACATCGAGAACGCCATCAAGCGCGCCGCCGGCAAGGACGCCGCCGACATTTCCGAAATCACCTACGAGGGCAAGGGCCCGCACGGCTCGCTCTTCATTGTCGAGTGCGCGACGGATAATTCTAACCGCTCCGTCGGCAACCTGAAAATCATTTTCAACAAAAACGGCGGCCAACTCGTGAATGCAGGCCAGCTCGATTTCATGTTCAACCGCAAGTCCGTCATCGAATTCCCCGTGCCCGACGGCCGCGACCTTGAGGAGCTCGAACTCGAACTCATCGACGCAGGCTTGGAAGAGCTCTCGTTGGATGACGGCATCGTCACTCTCATCGGCGAGTATGCCGCATTCGCGAAACTCACCCAAGCGGTCGAAGCACAAGGCATCGTCCCAACGAAATCCAGCCTCCAACGCTTGCCGACCCAGCCGATCGAGCTAACCGAAGAGCAGATGGAGGAAGTCGAAGCCATCCTCGACAAGATCGAGGATGACGACGACGTGCAGGCGGTCTTCACGAACCTGGCTTGATCGTTCCTTGGGGGATGGCGAGCTTTCGCTCGATTCGTTGGTAATCGCGAGGCGACAGCGGTGGCAGATCCTTGCGACTGAGGCTGTCGAGCGCCGCCTGATAGGATCCGGCGATTTCGAGGACGAGTGCCTTGTCGAGGTGGAAAATGTCCCAATGCACCGGGTTGGTGTGTGGATCGATCTTCATGGCCTGCATGTAGGCTTCCAACTGGTTGATGATGCGGATGCCTTCCACCGGGCTTCGCTGATGGGCCACGGCACGGGCATAGCCGCCGGTGCAAGCCACCTCCGCCATGGAGAAATGTCCGGTCGGGATTTCGCGGGCTGGCCGGCTCGAGAGACTGTTAATGAATTTTCGTCGCACCTCCGGCCAGTCCCGCTCGTGGCGGTCAATGACGGCCTGCCAGTCTCCTATGGATAGATCCCGGCTGTTGATTACCCAGATTGCGCGGGCCTGGGCTGGGTATTGTTCGAGCACGTTGGCCATCAGGCGGTCGAGGTCGTGCCACTGGAAGGAACGCTTGGCGGATAGAAAGGCGAAGACGGCCAGCAGGACTGCGGCAGGGACGCGCGGAGAGACGGTCTCGAACAGAGTTTTCCACGATGCCGCCAGCAACATCGCCGCACCGAGGCAGAACCAAGGCAGGCCCGGATAGATCCGGTATTCTGGCATGAACTCGGGCATCGGAAACAGCACGCGGAACAGAATGTTCGCGGCGAAGAGGAACAGGCAGGCACCAAAAAGCTGGGTGGATTTCCTCGAAAAGAGAAACACACTGAAGGCTGTTAGAATGATGAAGCAAGCGGCTGCGAACATCGCACCCTTGTCCGGAATGTTCCAGAAAGGCGCGCCGGGAGGAATCAAGGTCTCGGCAATGAGGTGGTCGGAACTGAGGGCCACCGGGATCACGCTGCGCCAGGCGAATTCCCAGAAAACTCGTGAGAGCGTGTAGGCATTTCCGATGAAACGCGGCTCCTTCCACATGGCCGTCAACGCCAACAAGCCATGCAAGAGACCGGTAGCCCAAAGGACGCCGATCACTGCGGCGAAGATTCCGAAAAGAGCTCCAAGCGGTCGCTTTCCCATCATCCGCAGCCCCGACGTGTTACCCTGTGCCACCGTGGCCAGCGTCACCACCGCCACCGCCATCGCCGCGTGAAACAAGCCGGGGCCTTTGGAAAATGTCGCACCCATCACGGCCAACCCACAGAACAGCAGTTTCCACCAACGGTTTGTCCGCTGCAGCACCGGGATCTGACCGTCCGTACCCGGCACGAGTTCCCAGCCACCTTCTCGCAGATAGAGCAGCATCGCCCACGCGGCGAGCAACGAGAATAGCGTGACCCACGCGAGGTCCTGGGTCCGTGCGTAGTTCGGGATCTCGCTGGCCAACGGATGCACGGCGAAGAGCAGCGCGCCGAAAAGCGCCACGCCTTCCGGCCATTTCCCCCTCAGAAAATCCCGGCCGAAGCCAAACAAGGTGCAGGCCACCGCGGTGTGCAACAGCCAGTTGACCGCGTGAAATGCCACCGGAGTCATCCCGAAAAGCCGGTATTGGAGGACGTAGAAAAGCTGCGTCCACGAGTTCTGGTTCAGTGGCAAAAGATTTCCATTCAGGACCACCTCGCTGTCCCGGATCTGGTTCATGTCATCCATGTAAAACTGCGAGCCTAGGCACCAGAGATGCGCCAACGCCGTCGCCGCGATGATCAGGAGATACGGCAACCACAACCGGATGCGGCTGGCTTCCGCCGATTTCATAGGTCCTGCGTTCACCTCCGCACTCTACCAAGCGAAGGGCGCAGTCCGGCAACTAAAAATAGGGGGCACGGACGAGACGTCCACCCGCTGTGCCAGAAGCTGATCGATTCTCCGTCCAATTGGCGGATCCGCTGACAAAGCGGCGGACTCACCGGAGTAATGAAGCGCCGTGAATCACCCCATCCCATGAGAATTCCGGCTCGCCTCGTTTGTGGTTCCGTCCTGTGCGGGGTCATTTTTTCTGTTAGCGCGGCGCCCGCCATGAAGAAGTCCGCTGCAACCGTGGAGGAAGCGGAGATCACGATCGGGCCGGATTATGCGAAAGCACCGGAGACCCAAGTCCAGCCGAACGTGCCCAAGGGCGAGATCCATGAGTTCGCGATGGATTCCAAGGATAGCAAAATTTACAAAGGCATCGCGAAGGGCAAAACCGGCGAAGTTCCCTATCAGCGCAAGGCGGCGGTCTATGTGCCATCGCAGTATCAATCCGGCAAGGATGCGCCGTTCATCGTCATCCAGGACGGCATGGGTTACCGCGAGGTGGTGTCGAAGGTCTTGGACAACATGATCGCCCAGAAGCGCTTGCCGGTGATGGTCGCCGTGTTTGTGAACTCCGGCGGCGGAGATTCGCTGGGTAGCCAGCGCGGCCTCGAGTATGACAGCGTTAGCGATACCTACGCGAAGTTCATTGAGAAGGAGGTGCTGCCGAAGATCAGCAAGGACTTCCACATCAAGTTCACAAACGATCCTGAAGGCCGTGCGACGATGGGTGGCAGCTCCGGCGGCGCGGCGGCATTTACCATGGCGTGGTTCCATCCGGAACTCTATCGGAAAGTGCTCACCTACTCAGGCACCTACGTAAACCAACAATTTCCCGTAGCCCGGGAAACTCCGCATGGCGCTTGGGAATACCACGAAAACCTCATCAAACGCACCGCGAAAAAGCCGATCCGCATTTGGCTGGAAGTCAGCGAGAAAGACAACGGCTGGGACCGCGACGAAGCCTCGCTCCACAACTGGGTGATGGCGAACCAGCGCATGGCCGCCGAGCTCAAGGCGAAGGACTACGACTACCGTTTTGTATTCGCAAAAAACGCCGGTCACACCGACGGCAAAGTTACCTGGCAAACCCTCCCCGGCGCCCTCGAATGGCTGTGGCAGGGATATTCCCCAAAATGATCGTCCCATCGTGAATCCGCCGATTTTTCATCAAGGCTTCGTGAGGTGCGCGGTCGCCGCATGGGGAGCGTCGTTTCTCACGGTTTCCGCGCAGGCCGATCCGGCGGCGACCTACAACAAGGAGATCGTTCCGCTGTTGGAGACCTATTGCTACACCTGCCATGGCGATGGCGAGTCCAAGGGGAAATTCGCTCTCGATGATTTCAAGGACCTCAACGCCCATTTATCTAACCACAAACTTTGGCTCCCTGTCTGGCAGAATCTTCGCAGCCAGGTGATGCCACCCTCGGAAAAGGACCAGCCGAGCGTGGAGGAGAAAAAGAAGCTGCTCGCCTGGATCGAGAAAGATGTCTTCAAACTCGACTCTAACAATCCAGATCCCGGCCGCGTCACCATCCGCCGCCTGAACCGCACGGAATACCAGAACTCGGTGTATGACCTGCTCGGCGTCGAGTACGACACCCGCGAGATTTTCCCGCCGGACGACTCCGGATACGGCTTCGACAATATCGGATCGGTGCTGTCGATGTCGCCGCTGTTGATGGAGAAATATGTCACCGCGTCGGACGAGGTCGTCGCCTTGGCGTTGCCGGCCGGAGCCGCCGCCGAGGTCCCGCGCGTGGACATGGACGGTGGGAATTTCAAGAACTCCGGAGATCCGAAATCCACCGGCGGCTGGTTACCGTTTTCAAAGGCACAGACGGTCAAGCTCGACCAGGAAATCCAGTGGGACGGCGACTATCTAATCGAAGTCGAGTATTCCATCCACGGGGCCTCCGAGGCGACGACCGATGAGGCCCAGCTCGAGGTCACCGCGGCGGGGAAAAAAGTCGGTGAAGCGTCGCTAAGCTGGGACCAGCGCCGGGTCATCGAGCTCAAGGGCAAGGTGTCTTTGAAAAAGGGCCGCCAGACCTTTGAAATCAGCCTGTCGCCAAGACGTCGGCCGCTGGCGGGCGAGGAGGAGCTCTTCCTGAAGATCCAGCGCGTCATCGTCCAAGGGCCGCTCGGCGGCCAGCAGAAGGAGTTCGGCAAAGGCTACCGCATGATCTTCGTCGATGGCCCGGCACCCGAAGACAAAGCCGGCCGCGAACGCTACGCCCGCAAGATCATGCGCAGTTTCGTCAGCCGCGCATTCCGCAAGCCCTTGGACGACCAGACGATCGACCGCCTGATCGCCATCGTAAACGAAGTTTCCAAAGAGCCCGGGAAAATTTTTCAGGATGGCATCAAACAGGCCATCGCGACCTGCCTTGCGTCGCCGCGCTTCCTGTTCCGAGTGGAGATCCAGCCGGAGCCTAACAATCCGGCGAAAGTCGTCCCGCTCGACGAATATTCGCTCGCCTCGCGCCTCTCGTTCTTCATCTGGGGCTCGGTGCCGGACGACGAATTGCTCAGCCTCGCCTTCAACAAAAAACTCCGCACGAATCTATCAGCCCAAGTAGACCGGATGCTCAAAGATTCCCGGTCGCAGCGGATGGTGACGAGCTTCGTCGGCCAATGGCTCCAGGCCCGCGATGTCGAGACCGTGCCGATCGTCGCGAAAAGCATCCTCGGAACCGGCACCAACCGCGAGGCGGCGCAGAAGTTTGATCCCCGTCTCCGCTCCGACATGCGGCGGGAAACGGAGATGCTCTTTGATTTCATCCTGCGCAAGAATCGCCCTGCGGAGGAACTCATTTCCGCCCGCTACAGTTTCCTCAACGAGCGGCTGGCGAAGTTCTACGGCATCGCCAGTGTCACCGGCGAGGAGTTCCAACCCGTCGATCTCACCGAGCATCCCGAGCGCGGCGGGATTCTAACACAAGGCACCTTCTTGATGGTCACTTCTAACGCCACGCGCACTTCTGCCGTCAAACGCGGCCTCTTCGTACTCGACAATCTGCTCGGCACGCCACCGCCACCACCGCCGCCGAATATCCCGAAGCTCGAAGACGCAGCCGCCGGTGGAAACGCCCATCCCACCCAGCGCGAGATGATGGAGATCCACCGCAAAAAGCCCGAGTGCCGCGGTTGCCACGCACGGATGGACCCCATCGGTCTGGGGCTGGAAAATTTCAACGCACTCGGTCAATTCCGCACCGAGGAAAACGGCAAGCCCATCGACGCCTCAGGCAAGCTCCTCACCGGGGAAAAATTCGCGGACATCGGCGCTCTCAAAGAGATCCTCGCGAGCAGACGCAAGGCGGACTTTTACCGCACCCTCGCTGAGAAACTCCTCACCTTCGCCATTGGCCGCGGGGTCGAATATTACGACGCCACTACCATCGAGCTCCTCACCGTCCGGATGGCAAAGAATGATGGCAAAATCCGCGAACTCATCCAAGGTATCGTCGAAAGCGCTCCCTTCCAGAAGCGCCGTGGCGATGATTGAAACGGCACCCTCTCTCTAACTAAACTACCATGAGCCTGCAACTCCCAGGAAACAACCGCCGCGGCTTCCTCCGCGGACTCGGCGCGTTCGTCGCGCTTCCCGCCATGGAATCCTTCCGCCCACTGATGGCCGCCGGGGCCGCGCGGGCCGTCGCCACCACCGCCAGTGGTGCGCCGCTTCGGATGGCTTACCTCTACATTCCTAACGGGGTCAACCTGGAGCATTGGCGGCCCAAAGGCACCACCGCGAGCTACAAGCTCGGCGACACCTTCAAGCCGATGGAGGCGCTTCGGAACGATTTCCAAGTCTTCACTGGATTTGAACAGCAGTTCGCCGCCGCCAATGGCGACGGGCCGGGCGATCATGCCCGTGGAGTCGCCACTTTCCTCACCTCCACCCAAGCTCGCAAGACCGCGGGCTCCGACATCAAACTCGGCGTCTCCATCGATCAGGTCGCCGCCATGGCCGCCCAGAAAGAGACCCGCTTGCCCTCGCTGGAGCTTAGCACCGACGCCGCTCGCAATGCTGGTAACTGCGACTCCGGCTACTCCTGCGCCTATCAGTTCAATCTCTCTTGGCGCTCCGAAACCCAGCCGATGTCGCCCGAGGCGAATCCCCGCCAGGTCTTCGAGCGGCTCTTCGGCGCAGGCAATTCCAAGGAACGCGCATCCAGCCTTGGCCAACGCTATGCTTCGAAAAAATCCGTCCTCGATTTCGTCGCGCAGGACGCCAAGGCCCTTCAGAAATACCTTGGCCGCAGCGATCGCCACAAGCTCGATGAATATCTAACCGGCGTTCGAGAGATCGAGCGTCAGGTAGAAAAAGCCGAGTCCATGGGCCTGCCCAAGGACCCCGGTGTCTCCGCGCCGGAAGGACGCCCGGAGTCCTACAAGGAGCACCTCCGCCTGATGATGGACATGATGGTCCTCGCTTTCAAAACCGACTCCACCCGCGTCTCGACCTTCCTCATGGCCCACGACGGCAGCTCCCGCAGCTTCAAGGAAATCGGCGTTAACGACGGCCATCACAACATTTCCCACCATCAGCGAAAGCCCGACAACCTCGAAAAACTCGCGAAGATCGACCTCTTCTACATGGAGCAGCTCGCCTACTTCCTCGACAAGCTGAAGAACACTCCCGACGTCGATGGCAAGTCACTGCTCCACAATTCGATGATCGTTTACGGTGGCTGTATTTCCGACGGCGACCGCCACAATCACAACGACCTGCCCATCGTCGTCGCTGGCAATGCCGGTGGCGCGTTCACCCCGGGCCGCCATGTCGATCTCGGTGAGGACGTCCCGCTTTCTAACCTCTATCTGCGGATGCTCGAAGAGTTCGGCGTGAATGAAAAACGCTTCGGCGACTCCACCGGCTCGCTGCGCAAGGTCTAATAAGTTTCACACGAAAACATCCGCCAGCTCCTCCGGTTCCAGCACCCGCCAGTCGCCTTCCTCCAGATCATCAGGCATTTTCAGTCCGCCGATGGAAATGCGTTTGAGTTCTAACACGTGATTTCCCGCCGCAGCGAACATGCGGCGGACCTGATGATAGCGGCCTTCGTGCAAAGTGACGAGAGCTTCCTTTTCTCCGAGCACTTCGAGCTTTGCAGGGAGCAGGGGCCTTGTCTCGCTGTTCAAAACGAGCGTGCCCGAGGCGAAGAGCTCTCCCTCATGGCCTTCGAGCGGGCGGTCGAGCGTCGCCTGATAGACTTTCAGGCAGTTGGACTTCGGGTGAATGATCTTGTGCAGCAGTTTCCCGTCGTCGGTCATCAGCAGCAGCCCGGTCGTGTCCTTGTCGAGCCGGCCGATCGGATTCAGTCCTGGATTGCGCAGAGCGAAACGTTCGGGCAGCAGGTCATAGATCGTGCTGCCAGGGTCCTCGCTGCTGCACGTGTAGCCGTCCGGCTTGTTGAGCATGATGACCAGCGGTGCGGGTGGATCGAGCTCCTCGCCACGGAAGAGAATCTGATCGTGAGGTGGTAAATCGTTCTCGCCTAACACGTTCCCAGCCGCATCAGTGACGGCACCGGAGCGGATCAAGCGTTGCACCTCCTTGCGGGAGCCATAGCCGAGATTGGCGAGGAGTTTGACGAGTTTCATGTTTGGGGATCGTGGATTAGGGATTGGGGATTGGACAGTGATACGCATTCATTCATTTTCTGCTGATCCCCGATCTCAAATCCCCCTATCTCTTTCTCTTAATTCTAATCAGCGTTTTTCGGCAAAGAGGAGCTTGTAGATTTTATCCTCGGTGATTTTCCGCCAGGCGAGGCCGCTGGCTTCGAGAGCCGCTTCGTAGGGGAGTTGGCGATTGGCGACCAGCAGCAATTTTCCGCCACGTTTCAGCGAAGTGGACGCGACTTTGAGAAACGCACGGCCCAGATCGACATCGGTGGCCTGGCCGGTGTGGAACGGTGGATTCATGACGATGGCGTCGTAAGTCTCCGGCAGGCCAGTGGTGACGTCGTGCCAGTGGAAATGGATCTCGCGATGGTGACCCGCCAGATTCTTGCGCGCGCAGGAGAGGGCCCGTGCATCCGCCTCGAATAAATCGAGCCGCTGGATCTTCGGACAGCGGTTCAACACCGCATCTGATAGAAATCCCCAACCCGCACCGAGGTCGGCGACGTTGCCGTGAAGGTGCGCGGGCAGATAATCGGCTAACAGCTTGGATCCGGGATCGATGTGATCGCTGCTAAAGATGCCGGTCTGTACGCTGAAGCCGGAAATTTCACGGTATTCACCGAGTTTCCTCCACGCGCTGAAGATCGCTTCATCCGGGTGGTCCAGCAGTGCGTGGAAGGCCCGGCACTTGTGTTTCTGAATCGAAACGATGTTTCCGGCGGCACTGGTAAGTTCCTTTTCAAATCGTCCGGCACCCGCGGTGTTCGGCATGGCGACGACGATGCGGCCGCCGGGTTCCAGCCGGTCCTTCGCCATCGCGAACCAGAACAACGCCTCGTCGCGCGACTTGCCGGGCAGCACCAGCACCAGCGGCCATTTTCCATCACGCAGCTCGTCTAACCGTGAGAACCCCGCACGCTCCCACGCCGCCGCCAGCGGCTTGAACGGCTGCCAGCCTAGCAGCTCCGGCCAGTCCTTCAGCACCGGGTGCGGCTCCGCGCCGATGAACAAGGCCCGCCCCGGCACGGCGAGCCCATCCGCAGCCGAAAAGACGAGCATCAAGGTTTCAAGGGCGGGGTTCACGCGCGAGTCTTGACCGCAGGAGTCCCCGGAAGCAACCCATGAACCCGATCGGTGGCAATGAGGGGCTGGCGTTTGAAAACCAGCCGCGAATTGCTGGACAGTTTGCTCGATCCCGCGAATCCATCGCTCACGGTGGCCAGCCTGGGCAAAAAAAGTGGAACGACACTTCGTCCATCTTGGACGATCCAAGAACGTGGATGAGAGATCCACGCCGCTTAACGTCAGGGTTGTTGACGGCTGCGGCGGATGCAGAATTCCCTTGGTGTGGATTCGTGCGCGGAGGTAGGTTAGCGGCATGATTCGTGTGGAACCGACGGGCAATGTTCGCAGCCAATGGGGCGAGGGCCCGGTTTGGTGGCAGGACGCGCTTTATTATGTGGATATCGAGGGGTGCCGGGTGCATCGCTTCGATCCGGCAAGCGGCGCAGAAACCTCGTGGGACGTGGGCGAGCGGGTCGGGACGGTGGTGCCGCGGGAAAGCGGTGGCCTGGTCATCGCGGGGGATCATGGCATGCATTTTCTCGATGAGGAAACCGGGATGCTCACGGCCATCGCGGATCCGGAGGCAGACAAGCCGGACAACCGTTTCAATGACGGCAAGTGCTCGCCGGACGGCCGCTTTTTCGCGGGGACGATCAGCTTGGTGAAGAAGACCGGCGACGCGCGGCTCTATCGGCTGGATCCGGATCTAACGCTGCACGAGGCGTTCGGGCCGGTGACGAATTCTAACGGCATCGTTTGGTCGGCGGATGGCCGGACGGTTTTCTACATCGACACGCCGCGCCGGGAGGTGCTCGCGTTTGACTACGACGCTGGGCAGCTGCGCAATCTCCGCAGCGTGGTTTCCACCGCGCATCTGGAGGCGTCGCCGGATGGAATGACGATCGATGCGGAGGGAAATTTGTGGATCGCATTCTGTCATGGCGGCTGCGTCGCGTGTTTCGATCCGGCGACCGGAGATGAGCTCCGCCGCGTCGCGCTTCCCTGCTTGGAAACCACCGCCTGCGCCTTTGGTGGCCCGGATCTCGCCGATCTCTATGTCACCACGGGCGTCCACAAGTCCGTGGTGGAGGAGCACGCCGGGCGACTCTTCGTCATCCGTGGCCTGGGGGTCAAGGGGCTCCCGGCAGATGCATTCGCGGGATGAGGAGTCGGGAGAGCTTATTCCGGGAGCACGGTGACGATGACGGGCTGGACCGAGAAGATGCGGGTGGCGGTCTCGCGGACCTGTTCGAGCGTGAGCGCGTTGTAGGCGGCGGGCAGGAGGCGGTGCTGGTCGGCCGGGTGGCCGAATAGCAGGTCGAGCGCGACGTGGCGGGCGACGGAGGACGGCGATTGCTGTTGGATCGCGAGGCCGCTGAGGACGGTGGAGCGGACGCGTTCGAAAGCCTCGTCCGGGATGCCGTGGGTCGCGATTTTTCCGATCTCGGCCAAGATTTCGCGGCGGGCGAAATCTGCCTGTTCGGGCGCGGTGGCCAAGTAGAACGTGAAGAGGCCAGTGTCGTAGCCGAGGAACTGGGTGGCTCCGACCTGATAGGCAAGGCCGAGTTCCTCGCGGATGCGGGTGAAAAGCGGACCGGCCATATCGGAGGCGTATTCCTGGATCATTGCCAGCGCGTGGCGATCGGCCCCGCTGACGGTGGTGCCAGGGAAGCCGAAGGTGAGGACGGCTTGTTTTTTCGGCAGATGGCGTGCGTGCTCGCCGCCGGCGGCGATCCGACTGTTAGGTGCGGTCCAGGCCGGACCGGCGGGCAGTGCGGCGAAGTGGGTTTCCAGCTGCGCGAGCGTTGCCACGGGATCGAAGTCCCCGGCAATGGCGAGAGTGATGTTAGAGGAGTTGAAATGCCGCGCGTGGTGGGCGCAGAGGGTGGACTGCTCGATGGCAGTTAGAGTTTCCGGGGAGCCGAGTGAATCGAGTCCGTAGCCAGTGCCGCTGAAAATCGCGTCCCGCAGGGCGCGGAAGCCGGTGTGCATGGGGTCCTGCAGCGCTTCCTCCAGCGCGGCGAGCTGGCTGGCTTTTTCCCGGCCGATCGCATCCGCGGGAAGGGAGGGTGAAACGATCACATCGGCGAAGACTTCGAGGATGGTGGCGAAGTCCGGAGCGAGTCCGGAAGCCTGGACGAGGAGAGCGTTGTTGCCGGAGTTCGCGCTGATGGACGCGCCGAGGGATTCGAGGGTGACGGCGATATCCTGCGCGCTGCGGGTAAGGGTGCCTTTGGGCAAGGTGGAGGCTAACAACTGGTTGAGTCCGTTGGTTTCAGGCGTTTCGGACGGAAGTCCGCCACGGACGGCGGCTTGGAGGTGGACGAGCGGCACCCGGCGATCCGGGATGAGCGCGAGCATAATTCCGTTAGAAAGCGTGTGGACTTGGATCTCTTCACGGGCGCGGACGGATTTCACGATGCGAGCCGGAGGTGCGGCGTCGGCGGGATCGAGCAGGGTCAGGCTCAGGCGCTCGTCGGTTAGAGCGCCGGCGACGCGCCGGATGTCAGCGGTGGTGACCGCCTGGGTGGCGGCGAGGTAGCGGCGGGTGAAATCGAGATCGCGGGCTTCGTGCCAGTTGGACGCGAGGTCGGCGGCGCGGCCGGAGGCGGTGGTTAGACTGCGGAACTGGCTGGCAGCGATTTGGCGTTTCGCCTTGGCGAGGTCATCGTCGAGCGGGCTGTCGGCGACGGCGGCGACCTCCGCCAGAATCGCTTCGATCAAGGCATCGCGCTTGGCGGGCTCCGCCTCGGCGGAAACAGCTAACAGCCCTTCACGGCCGGGGCCGGTCCACGAGAAGGCGGAAATTTCGAGCGCGAGTTCCCTTTCCTCGCGCAAGGTCCGGTGGAGCCGCGAGGCGCGGCCCCGGCCGAGGATGCCGGCGAGCACGTCGAAGGCGGGCGCGTCCGGGTGATCGAGTGCCGGAGTTTTCCACGAGAGTGAAATCCGGCTGGTCGGCACGGCGAAGGTCTCGCGGGCGCGGCGCGGGCCGAGCTGCGGCGGATCGATGGCGACCAGCGGCTCACGACCCCCGCCGGGATGGCAATCAGCGGTGAGCTCGAGCGCCATTTTCCGCGCCTCGTCCGGATCGAACTCGCCGGAGATGACACAGAAGCAGCGGTCCGGAGTATAGCGGGTGCGCTGATAGTTTGTTAGATCCTGGTGGTGGATGGCATCAAACAGATGGCGGTGGCCGATGACCGGATGGCGGCGCGGATCGAGATGGAAGACGGTGGAGAACAATAAGCGCGAGGCTGCGTTGTCCGGATCATCGAGGCCCATGTCGATTTCGCGGCGGATGACGTCCTTTTCTTTTTCGAACTCGGACTCGGGCAGGGTTGGAAAAAATACCAGGCCGGTGAGGACCCGCAGGAAAACCGGCAACGAGGCGGCCGGTCCGTCGATGTAGTAAACGGTGCGGTCGAAGCTGGTGTAGGCGTTCCAATGGCCGCCGGCGGCCTGCACCGTGTCGGCCAGGGTCTCACCGTCGTAGTCGCGGGTGCCCTTGAAGACCATGTGTTCGAGGAAATGGGAGATACCGGCCCCGAGGTGGGCATCCTCGTGCATGCTGCCGGTGGCGACCCAGAACTGCGCGCTGACGACAGGCGCGGTGGGATCCGGATCAAGGATCAGGGTGAGTCCGTTGGAAAGGGTTTCGACGGTGGCGGTGGTGGCAGGATATTCCATGAAATTCTGGCTTGGAGAGACGGGTGGATGGCGTATAAAACTCGTTGATGCAACGTTGGATCGCAGTGGGTATTTTGGCGATGATGCTATTTTCCGGAGCCGGCGTCTTCGGCTACTGGACCTACCGGCAGAATCAACCGGCTCCGATGTGGGTCGAGATACCAATCAATCCTGACCGCACCAACGAAGAAAAGGAGGAGATCGCGAAGGATCTGCTGACCCGTCTCCGTGACAAGGAGTTGCTAACAAAAGTGTGCAAGGACATGGATCTGGTCGGGAAATGGAAAATGACCTCGGACAGTGCCGCCGCCGCCGAGCTTTCCAACCGTCTTTTTGTGAAAACCGGCGAAACCGCGGCCCCCATTGGCCGGGTCCCAGCGCTCCAAATCGGCGTCATCGGAAAAAAGAAGGAACGAAACCTGTCGGGGCAAATCGCCATGCGTCTGATGGACGATGTTTGGAAAATCCTCGGCATCAAGCCACCTCCCAGCCGATGAATCAAACGTGGGCAACCACGCGGGATTTTCCGAAGCGGGCCTTGGGGGCTGCGGCGTATTTGTCATCCGCTGCCCGATAGCCCAGGGCGCAGGCGACGACGGTGGCGTAACCGCTGCCTTCAAGTCCAAGGACTTGGTCGTAGCCGGCGGCACTGATGCCTTCCATCGGGCAGGCGTCGATTTCTAACACGGCGGCGGTGGTCATGAGTTGGCCGAGGGCGATGTAGGCTTGCCGGGTGTTCCAGACGTGTCTTGCCTCATGGCTCATCGCTTGGGCAAAACCCTCGATCATGCCCTTGAGCGGGGCGACGGCTTCGGGGCTGCTGCCTTGGACTTCCATCATCCGCTCCATCCACGCATCGATGTCGCCGGTATTGAGATCAGTGCGGGCGGTGAGAACGACGTAGTGCGAGGCC
>JBBQDJ010000034.1:0-14357 GCA_038319595.1 Verrucomicrobiales bacterium | reverse complement strand
AACTCTAACCAAAAGATCCCGGATTGGCTCGAAGCGGCCGAGCGCTAGCAGAAGTTCGACTGGTCCCTGGCAGACATCGCGCGTGCCCCAACCGCCGCCGGAGTATTGTTCGAGGCCACGTGGGGAAAGATAGTGGACGAGTGCGTTGTGAATGAACCACGGGAAAATTTCGCCCGCGCGCTCCGCGGCCGGGGCCAGCGGACTCGCTGCGGAAGCATTGATCCGCAGCCCAGAGCTGATCGATTTCCAGAAATCTGCTGTTTGCTCGACGGATTCATTAACCAACTGCCCGCGCATGACCAAGCCGACTTTAGTGGCCGGAGCGCTGATGAAACACAGGAACGGTTGTTGATGGGAGACTCCATCCGCGAATAACAGTTCATCGCCACCGATCTGCTCGACGGCCGTTCCTTCGGCTGCCGCGACCACGAATCCGCCATCGGGAAAACGGCGGCCCACATCGCTGTCCGGGATGGCGCGGACGAATGCGGAGCCACCGGTAATTTCAAAATTTGCAGGAATCGAGGCGCTGCCATCATCGCCATTGAGGGCGACGTGATGCGAAATCAGGAATCTAGCAGGAGCGCCTTCGAGCACGGAAATCGACAGAAGAAGTTTATGGTGGTCAGCCGGTGCGGATGAAATGACTTCGATCACGCCACCGGGGTGTTTGTAGATCCAGCGGCACGAATCCGGGTTCATTTCGAACGCCGAGGGAGTGGCTAACAATTTCCACCTGCCGTCGACTTCGACGAAGACGCGCTGCCCGTGGCTGCGGAAGAGGCCGAGGTAGGTGTGGCAGGTGGAGAGGAAGCGGTTGATGCTCACATGGCCCTGCGTGACCATGGAATGGAAGACTCCACCCATCCATGCCGTGGAGGTGAGGGCGGACTCGTCGGGTGTTAGTGATCCTCCTGTTCGCAGGAGATGGCCATGGGGGCGGAGCACTTCAAGTTCCTTTTCCTTGAGGACTACGTGGCTCCCACGCTCTGAGAAAAACGACCACAAACGTCCATCTGCATTCTCCCCGTGGCGTTGTTCCGTGCCAAAGAAATTGCGGATTTCCGCATCAGCCAGATTTGCCGCTTCCAACCAAAGAGCAGCGGTGAAAAGGCTGGGAGCGCAACTAACGGAAATTTCATCAGGCCATGGCGGACAGGTGGCTTCCGGCAGGGCGAGCGCGGCGTCGATCCAACGGCGGTCGTCCGCACAGGTGGCGGTAGGTTTATCCGCTTCGAACCAACCGAAGAATCCACGTTGGGATTTCGTGCTCGGCTCCAGCACCACGGGCTCATCCTGGATGGCGACTAACGAGTGCTCATGCTGCAGTCGTTCGCCCGGAAGTCCTGAAATCAATGCAATGGGTGAGTCTCCGGCGCGGGTTGCAAGGCCGTGGAACTGGAGCGCGTCGGTGGACCAGGAAACCGCTTTGCCGAGCGATCCAATGACCGTCCACGGGCAGTGTCCGCCCATCGCTTGGTTCTGCCGCGAGGCAACGGCGACGCCTGCTACAGCGTGTTCGAGCGGGGCGTGGTCCACGTATTGGCAGACATAGTATTCGTTGAGCCGCATCGCGCCGTAGTGGGCGATGCCGATATCCTGCGTGTGAATGAGGTCGCAGGTGATGGCGCTCGTCCCGGTGTTTTCCAGTTCGACATGCCAGAACCACGCCTTCGCGGACTCCGCGAGCACGAGCCGCACGCGGAATGATAGGTCGCCCCAGATCCCGCTGGCGAGAAGGCCGCGTTTGTCCGCCTGATAGAAAGCTGGGCTGCCGGGTCCCAGCAAGGGAATGGTTTCCACAGTCTCTCCCAGACGGCGCAGGTGGATGTTGGCCAGGCCACTCTCCGCCTCATTTCCGAGAAACACGTTGAGCATGATGTCGCCGCAGTCCATCCGGCGGATAGAGCCATTGGCATTCAGTTCGGCACTCATGCCGGTAGGGCTGGTGGCGCGGAAGGGGAAAACGGTTGGGGTTATTGATGGGTTCATGCTTCTGGGTTAGGCTTGGATTGGATGGCGGTGACGGCGATGATAGAAAGGACTCCGGTGCTCCATCCGGGACCACGAGTTTCGGAGCCTACGAATCCCGAGAATCATTCCGGCAGCGTGGATTGCGATGCAGTTGGAGACCAGAAGAAAGAGCACCAGTAACAGCATGAGCATGGGACGATCCCGTGAAGTGGTTGTTCAAATGCTGACGGTTGATCTTCTCGCATCAAGGCGATTCTTACGCGATGGGAGGGTCGGTGGATTCATCCATTTCGGGCGGGATGGAAGAAGGTCCAAGTTGACAGCGGGAGCGTGGTTCTCTATTTCAGATGGATGTCGGATGTTGCCCATCAGTGATTAGGCACGATTTCCGTTTTGTCCGGCCTTAAGTGGTGTTTTTCACGATCTTCACAACCCCAGAATCGAGCGAATTTGAAAACAAACCCCCAAAATTCCAACGACAGCCTTGAAGGAAATTTTGACGTGCGCATTTGGGTTTTGTTGTTGGCGTGCTTCGGTCTCCCGGCTTGCAAGAAACCCGAAGTCGCCGCCTTGCCGCCGCCGATCGTGGAGGTGATGCAGATTACGACCTCGGATGCCCCGCTTGCCGCCACACTCATCGGCCAGTTGGATTCGCCGCAAAACGTCGAGGTGCGCGCTCGTGTCGAAGGGTTTGTGGACAAAATGTTGTTTATCGAAGGGGTCGAAGTGAAGCAAGGGGACCTGTTGTTCCAGCTTGATAGAAAACCGTTTCTCGAAAAACTCGCCGCTGCCACCGGCGCGCTTGGCGAGGCCAAGGCGGCGCTCAACAAATATGAAAAGGATGTGGATCGCCTCACTCCGCTCGCCTCGAAACGGGCGATTCCCCAGCAAGACCTCGACAACGCGCTGGCCTCCGTCGATCTCGGGAAGGCGGGGGTGATCACTGCCGAGGCCCGCGTCGAGTCCGCGCAGATCGACCTCGGTTATTGCGAGGTGAAAGCGCCGATCACCGGGCTGATAGGTGCGAAGCAGGTTTCCATCGGCGAGTTGGTGGGCAAGGGTGAGCCTACCTTGTTAGCCACCATGTCCACGCTCGATCCGATTTGGTTCTACTGCAATGTCAGCGAGGTGGAATACATCCAGGCGGAAGCCAAGAGTCGCCTGTCGGGCAAGGATATCGCAAGCCTGCCACTCGAATTGATTCTTTCTGATGGTGTCGCGCTCCCTGACCAAGGCCGTTTCGTCTTCATTGACCGTGCGGTGGACGTGAAAACCGGCACTCTCAGGATACGCGCCGAGTTTCCAAACAGACAAAAGCTTCTGCGCCCCGGCATGTTTGCCCGCGTGAAAGTGGATCTCGGCACCCGCAAGGACAGCATCCTGATTCCCGAGCGCTCGTTGGTGGAGCTTCAGGGGAAAACCTTCGTGTGGATCGTCGGTCAGAATGGCATGGCCAGCCAGCGGGCAGTCAAGGTGGGTGAGCAGGTCGGGTCTGATTTCGTCATCAACGAGGGGCTGAAAACGGGCGAACGCATCATTCTCGAGGGCCTGCAGAAAGCCCGGGAAAATGCTCCGGTCACAGCCATGACCGCCGCCCAGATGGCCGCGATGAATTCCACTTCCGCCGGGGAGAAACCCGCCAAGGAATAAACCCTCATGGCCGAATTCTTCATCCGCCGGCCGATCGTGGCGATGGTCATCTCCATCCTCACCTGCATCGTCGGCCTCATCTCTCTATCAAGACTGCCTATCTCGGAATATCCGAACGTCAGTCCCACGTTGATTCAGGTGACTTCCACCTACCGCGGCGCGGCGGCCGAGGCGGTCATGGAATCCGTGGCCACGCCCATTGAGTCCAAGGTCAATGGCGTGGACAAGCTGCTCTACATGCAGTCTTACAATGCCAATGACGGCAAGATGACGCTCAACGTCACCTTCGATGTCGGTACGGATGTGGACATCATGCAGGTGAATACGCAGAACCGCGTGGGCCAGGCGGAAGCCCAACTCCCGGATGCGGTGAAACGTGAGGGCGTCGTCACCAATCGTTCATCGCCTGATATTTTGTTAGCGATCGGCCTGTCTTCGCCCAAGGGCACCTACGACGGCGTGTTCCTCGGCAACTACGCCGACATCAATCTGGTAGACCAGATCAAGCGCGTCCGTGGGGTGGGTGATGTGAAAAATTTCACCGCTCAGGATTACTCGATGCGCATCTGGCTGATGCCGGACAAGCTCGCATCGTTGGGCGTCACTCCCACTGATATTTCCAACGCGATCAAGGAACAGAACGCCCAATCGCCCGCCGGTCGCATCGGTGCGGAGCCCGCGCCACCGGGGCAGGAAAGCCAGTTCAACGTCCGCGCCCAAGGCTTGCTGAAGGACCCGAAGGAATTCGGCGAAATTATCGTCCGCTCGAGCAGCGACGGCTCACAGGTGAAAATCAAGGACGTTGGTCGGGTGGAGCTCGGAGCGCAAACCTATGATCTGCGCGCCCGGATGGACAAGGCTCCGGCCGGTGCGCTCGGCGTCTATCTGGCACCCGGTGCCAACGCGATCCAGACTGCGGACAACGTGAAAAAAATTCTGGAGGAGTCCAAACTGCGATTCCCTCCGGACATGGATTACCGCATCACGCTGGATTCTACTCTGCCGATCAAGGCTTCGATGGAGTCCATCGTCCACACCCTGTTTGAGGCGATCATTCTGGTGCTCATCGTGGTTTACATCTTCCTGCAAAGTTTCCGCGCGACCATCATCCCGATGCTCACGGTGCCGGTTTCACTGCTGGGAGTCTTCATTGCTTTCCCGATGTTAGGATTCAGCGTGAACACGCTCACCATGTTCGGGCTGGTGCTCGCCATCGGGATCGTGGTGGATGATGCTATCGTCGTTGTCGAGGCGGTGCAGCATCACATCGAGCACGGGCTGTCACCGGTGGACGCCACGCGCAAGGCGATGCAGGAAGTCTCCGGCCCGGTGGTGGCCATCGCGCTCATTCTTTGCGCGGTGTTCGTGCCCGTCGCCTTCATGGGTGGCGTGACCGGCCGGCTCTATCAACAGTTTGCGATCACCATTGCGGTGTCCGTGATTTTCTCCGCGATCAACGCGCTCACGCTCAGCCCCGCGCTCTCCGCCTTGCTGCTCCGCAAGCCAACTCCGGGCAAAGGTCCGATCGCCTGGTTCTTCAAGAAGTTCAATGCGTTCTTCGACTGGATCATCGCCAGCTACGGCAAAATTGTCGGGGGCCTGGTGCGCAAGGCAACCTTCTCCATGTTGATCCTCGTCATCGTCTGCGGCGGCATTTATGGCCTTGGTAAAATCGTGCCCGGCGGCTTCATTCCGGACGAGGATAAAGGCTATCTGTTTGTGGCCATCGAGCTGCCGGAAGGCGCCTCGTTGCAGCGTTCCGATGAAGTGCTCAAGCAAGTGGAAGCGATTGTGGGTGAGACCCATGGCGTGCGCTCGGCCCTCGCCATTGGCGGCCTGAACATCCTGAACAACCTGAATGTTCCGAATGCCGCACTCATGTTCATCGGCCTGGAGGACTGGGAAAAGCGTCAGTCACCCGAGCTTCACGCCAAGGCGATTGCCGCAGGCTGGAACAAAAAATTTGCAGCCATCCCGAGTGCGAGGATCTTTGCCTTTGGTCCGCCGCCGCTTCCCGGCTATGGTAATGTTTCCGGCTTCACGATGCAGCTTCAGGACCGCTCAGGTGGCAGCGTCGATCAACTCGCTAACACCATCCGTGACGTTCAAGCCGCCGCCGCCAAGCGCCCGGAAATCGGCCGCATCAGCACCACTTTCAATCCCGCGACGCCGCAAGTGAAAGTCGAGATGGACCGCGAAAAAGCCCGCACTCTTGGAGTGCCGGTGGACAGCGTTTTCCAAACCCTGCAAGCCTACCTCAGCGGACTTTACGTGAATGACTTCGTGAAATTCGGCCGTGTTTACAAAGTCTTTCTGCAAGCCGAGCCTGAGTTTACCAACACTCCGGACGACATCGGGAAATTCTATGTGCGCAACAATACCGGCCAGATGGTGCCGCTCAGCACCTTGGTGAAGGTCACCAAAATGTCCGGGCCTAACTTCACCACTCGTTTCAATCTCTATCTATCCGCCGAGATGATGGGGGCACCCGCTCCCGGGTACAGTTCGGCCCAAGCGCTCAAGGCGATGGAGGAGGTCATGGCCACCATGCCGTCCAACGTCGGCTACGAATGGTCCGGCTTGACGCTTCAGGAGAAAAAATCCGAAGGCCAAGCGGGGCTTATTTTCGGAATGGCGATCATCTTCGTCTTCCTGTTGTTAGCCGCGCAGTATGAAAGCTGGTCGCTGCCTTTCGCGGTTTTGCTTTCCGTGCCCACCGTCATTCTCGGGACGATGATCGGGCTGCTGCTGAATAACTATGAAATGAATGTCTATGCCCAGGTCGGTCTGATCATGCTCATCGGTCTCGCCGCGAAAAACGCTATCCTCATCATCGAGTTCGCCAAGATGAAACGTGACGAGGGCATGCCGACAATCGAGGCAGCCATCCAAGGTGCGAAACTCCGGCTGCGTCCCATTCTCATGACCTCCTTCGCCTTCATCCTCGGGTGCGTGCCACTCATGTTAGCCAAGGGCTCCGGTGCCGCCTCGCGTGCCACCATGGGCACCGGTGTGGTTTACGGCATGACCATTTCCACCCTCATCGGCCTATTCTTGATTCCCGTCTGTTATGTTTTCGTGCAGAAGTTTTCGGATAAGAAGAAGAAAGCCGAACCGGAGCCCGGATCCGCTGGAGCAGCGGCACATCAGTGATCTGGGCTGCCGCCATTCGCGAAGGGTCAATCTCTAACATTGCCGAAGGCGATCCGGTTGTTGACGGAGTCGATCCAGACGGAGTCGAAACGGCTGAGAAGTGCGGTCCCTAACAAACCGTCCTCACCGGCGAAGAGAGGTTGTCGGTAAACATCCGTAGGGATGTTGGTCATGACAAGCGGGCCCAGAATGAGATCGACCTTCATCGTCATGCCGTCGCGTCGGAGCTTGCCGAGGGGGGATTCGTTGGGAGGTGTCCAACAGAGAGACCGGCAGCAACCGGTATCGAGCCTAACCCTTCGCAGGGGCGCGCCGGCCGCGGTAAGCCCCACGAACATTGCTCCGCCGCTGTGGACGAGGGGAAGTCGGGTGGCCTGCGGGCCGGGTTTGGCGTCGGGAGAAACATAGATGCGGAGGTTTTTGAAATCGATCCGTATCGACCGGTTTTGAAAGAAGTCAGATCCTAACAAGCCGTCAATGCGTGATCCCAGCATGCGTGATTCGCTGGCGAGATCGACCACCAGCGGGCGGGGGGAAAAGCGGAGCGGACCGGCCGAGTTGCCGAGACGGAGGGTGATGATTTCCGCACGGCTTACATTTTCCGCTCCGTGGATGGTTCGGATCCGTTCGCCAGGCGTCAACGTGAGTCCAAGGTCGGCGGCCGTGCGTTTCGCGATGAGGGTTTCACCGGCACCGGAGTCGAGGATGAGGCTCAGCGGTTGCGGGGAATTCTGGATCGTTGCCTCGATCAGGATCAGGCCGCGGGTGATACGGAAGGGGATTTCCACAGCAACCGCACTGGCGAGGCCTGTGAGGAAAATCAGCAAACAAAAAGGACCGCGCACCGGGGGCAAGAAGCATCCCCTGTGCCATGCGGTCCCCGGCTATGAAATCACGTGGGATTCAGCGGCCTCGGTTTCCCGCAGGAACAACGACATAGCCTGCCCGCCCCATGGTGTGGACTTTGGTGGTTGATGTGTCCGGCTTTTGCATGACCAATGCGACGTTGGTTTCTCGCACGGGAGCACCTACTGTCGACTGGCTGTCGGCGAGGTGGACGATGGTAAATCCCGCCCGTCCTTGATTAATGATTCGGGTTTCGGCATGAGCCGAGGTCGCGAGAATGGCTGATAAGGCGCAGGCGGTTGATAAGACGATGTTAGTTTTCATTGCTTTGATGGTTTGGTTGGTGAGCGGGAGCAACCGAGTGCGGCGTGACCCACGCAGTTGTTAAGATGGCATATGGCGGGGAATATTCCACAAACATTCGCGACGGCTCTTCGCGGCACGCCATTCCAATGATCACCGCTCCGGTGAAGCTGCTACGCGGAGCTCGTCAGCGAGTTCTTTCGCGGTCCAGGTGTTCTCGGAAAATACCTTCCTCATTCGGCCTTGGGCGTCGAAGACCACCGTCCGAAGGTTGTGGGTGATTTCGCTCCCGCCTTCCCAGAACTCAAGGCCCGAGCGCAGGCCCAGGACGGTGATGTCGCGCAGCTCCCCGGTGGCGAACTTCCAGTGCGCCGCGTCGGCCCGCTGTAACTTGGCATAGCGCTGGAGCACCTCGACAGAGTCGTGCTCCGGGTCGATGGTCACCGACAATAGCTGCCAGTTTTTCGGTGCCGCTGGGTCTGCGATGAAGGCCTCTTGCACGGTGCGAAATTTCTCGGCGAGGAGCGGGCAGAAGTTCGGCAAGGGGCAGCGGGTGTAGATGAAGGTAATCGCGAGCGCTTTTCCTTTGTAGTCCTCAAGCTTAAGCGGCTGGCCGCGTTCGTCGGTAAAGGTGAGCGCGGGCAGCGGATCGCCCGGCTTGAAAGGAGCGAGGCTCGCGGCCTTCGGGCGTGGCGGTTCCTTGTCGCCGACGCCGACAATTTTCACCCCGTCGATCCAGTGATCCTTCTCAGTCACGTGGAGCTGGAAAGTGATGTCGTCCCCGGCCTTGACGCTCTCGAGAATTTTCGGATCGCGTACCTGAAACGGCATCGTCATCGCGTCCATGTAGCCCGGGATTTTTTCATGCTTCACCACGAGTTGGGATTTGGCTGGTCGCGTCTCCCGCACGACGCCGCGGACGGTGAAGTCGCGTGTTTCCTCCGCCCAAGCCGCACCATGAGAAACAAGCAACGCGACGATCAGGAAATATTTCATGAGAAACGCACTACACCACAGTTGAATGCTGCCGCAAGCTCTGGTTGGTTGGACCATGCAATTTTCCCCGCTCTGGCTCGCCGGTGTTCTCGCCATCCGGTTTGCGCTCCCCGCCAGCGCCCAATCCGCGCCCGAGCAGCTTTGCGGGCGCGACATTCTCACGACGGGGGACGCGTGGGAAAATGTGCAGGTCGAGCGTTACGAGTTCGAACGAATACTCTCCAGCGGGTCACTGGTCCGCTGGCCGCAGCGCATGGCCGCGCTGGTTTCCCATCTGCGGTTCATGGAAAGGCGGGCGCAATTGCCGCAGGCGGAACGGGATCGGATCGCAATCGGCGTGCAACTGGTCGCCGGAAGGATCTTGCCGTCTAACGAATGCGCGCTCAACGGCGATGCTGCGGGGCTGCGGGCCGAGCTGGCCCAGATCGAGGCGGGCACGGCACTGGTAGGACAACAATTTCCCGCCGCACAGCTCAAGCCTTTGATCCCGCTGACCCATCTGCTCGCGCCCATCCCGCCGCAGCTCCACGCCACGCTGGTCAAGGCCCCGGCAGCGGTCGCTGGTGGCGAGCCGCTCAACGTCACCTTCACGCTCGCGAAGGACGGCGACGGGAGCGGTCTGGGAGCGGCGCAAATTGCAGGATGCCACGCCTTCCTGGTGGCGCCGGACGGGGGCGATTTTCACCATGTCATCGCGCAAGCGAGTGGCCAGCCCGGAGAATTCACCGCCGCGTTCAAACCTCGGCAGGGCGGATCGCATCGACTCTGGATCGCGGCGACTCTAGAGCAAACGGGGCGTGAAGAAATTCTGGGCATGGATTTAGAACCGGCCGCCGCAGCTATGCCGGGCACCATGAACGAGATGCTGGTGGTCACCCGCGCAGGTTTTAAGGCCGAGCTGCGTTTCGTGGGTGGGCAGCCGCGTGCCGGAGAAATCGCCGTCGCACGCCTAGTTCTCACCCCACTTGACGCTCAGCCGATGAAGCCGCTGGAACCGGTTTTTGGGTCGTTTGCTTACCTCATCGCCTTTTCGAATGCCGCGAAGGAGGCCATCCCGATCCGACCTACCGGCCCCGCCGCGCAGCCCGAGCTGCCCGGGAGTGTGGAGATCGACTTCCGCTTCCGGCCCGTCGCTGCAGGCACATGCCATTTGTTTTCGGAAGTCCGGATGAGTGCAACGGATGAGACCCTGGCTTTCACGTTTCAGGTGCGGCCGGCGCGCTAGGCCGACTTGAAATCTTAGAGGGCATCTTGAAAACTGCAGGGACTGGCTTGCCTCTGACTACGCCCCATGCGCTTCGCGGATTTCGGGTCCTCCGATCGCTCGTTCTGCATTCCGTAACGGTCTGATGCATGAGGTGGGAATGGGGGGGGGATGATTGGCTCGAGACCTTGGAGATCGTCCTGGTTGCGTGGCCACTCACCACAAGCTGTGACCGTGGTGGAGTTGCTCGAAAAACTGAAAATCTAACCTGTCGAAGGCATTCAGGAATGCCTGATAGGTGATGCCTGACCCGCTTCAGGACATCTAACCAACAGTCACCATTTTACTTTCAGTCCAAGGACCCCGCCGATGCCGGCTTCGTTCTGGCCGGATCCGTGAATGCGGTAATCCTCGTCAGTAATGTTCTCGAGCCCGCAAGTGAGGTCGAGGTTCTCGTTCACATGCCAACCAGCGCGCAGCGAGACTGCGATGTAGCCAGGAGTGCCGCCGGTGGGGATCCGTTGGTCGTCCGCAGCCTGATCGACAGCGGAGATGCGGTCCTCCTCGGTGGCCCCGATCAAACGACCTTCCACCCAGAATCTACCAGCGGCATCATCCCAGCGGAGCGCGACCGAACCTGATAGCGGAAGTTGTCGGGTGTTAGGCTTCTCAACGATGGGGCCGCCGACGATGACCGGCGACTCGGTTTGCCCTTCCTGCCAGGCGGCAAAACCGGAGAGTGTCCATTGCGGGTGGAAACGCCATGCGCCTTCAAGCTCCACACCATAGATGTAGCCGTCGCCCGCGTTGGTGGCGATGGAGGTGGCAAGCGTGTTGTCGGTGAAGGTGGAGACGATGAGGTCATCCACATCGGTATAGAAAACCGCGAAGTTACAGCTCGTGGTGTCCGTCTGATGGCGGGTGCCGATTTCATAGGTGAGGTAATTCTCGGGATCGACATCGGGATCGCCAGCGACCGGTGCTCCGGACTTGGCGGATAGATTCCCGGTGAGGTCATCAAGGTTCGGTGCGCGGAATGCCTGGGAAATGCCGCCGTAGACGCTCCAGCAGGTGTTAAGCGAGTAAATCCCGCGCAGCGAGCCGACGGTGTCGTCCCAGTGGCGCGATTCATCCGAGCCACCGGCGAACCGGCCCAGCGAGGCTTCGGCATAGGTGTAGCGGGCACCAGCGGTGATTTCCAATGGCTCGATCGGTCTCCAGACATATTGGGAATAGACGCCAAACAGGTTGTATTCGGAATCATCGGCGATGGGCAGACTTTCCGTACGAGGACCGCCTAGCAGATCCGACCTGTAGCCTTCCGATTCCACCTCGTCATGATAGAAATCCAATCCATAGACCAACGAACCGGGACCGACAGGTGACTCCAACTGCAAGTCGAAGCCGGTGGTGTTCACGTTGATCGAGCCGGAGCGTAGGACGCCGGTGTCGGTGACCGGCTTGTCCGGAAAGCGGTTCTGAAACTCCGAATCATTCGAAGTCTGATAGGAAAGGGTGGCACTCCAGCGGGTGATCGCGGCGTTCGCCTCCGGGTTCGCCCCGGCATAGCGCAGATAGGTCATCGAACGCTCCTGATCGTAGGTGTTCTCCGTCCATTTGCCGCCGGCGGCCACGTGGCTGCCATCGGTCCAGCCGGGATTTTCCAAAGTGCGGTGCCAGCGGGAAATGCCGTCCTGATTCACGTAGCTGGTCGCAAAAGTCAGCGTGGATTCCGGAGTCACCGCCCAGTCGAAGCGGAAATCCACGTCCTGCTCCGGATAGCCGGTGTTCCTCATGAGCCCGATGGCGTCGGACTCGATGTCGCCATAGTCCTTCGCGGAAACGCCCAGCAGAATTCCAAATTTGCCGCCGACACCGGTTTCCACTTCGATCCTACCAATGTTGCTGCCCTCTCCGTTAGTCCGATATTCGTAGAACCCCGAACCTCCGACATAAATCTGGCCTGCCTTCTCGTCGAGGAAATGGGAATACTTGGTGAAACTGTTCACCGTGCCGCCGACCGCGTCGGATCCATAGAGGACAGAACCCTGGCTTTTGATCACCTCGATGTGATCGATGGCGAGTGGATCCACCGTGTTCCAGTATTGCACCGGCCCGC
Source organism: Verrucomicrobiales bacterium (assembly GCA_038319595.1). GTDB lineage: Bacteria > Verrucomicrobiota > Verrucomicrobiia > Verrucomicrobiales > Akkermansiaceae > Luteolibacter. Next base: position 2,112 of record JBBQDJ010000034.1, on the reverse strand, counting down.
TGCGGAACGTGGAATTGTTGACGCGTATGCCATCGACCAGCAGCAGATTCTGCCGCCCGGTGAAGCCGCGGATGAAGGGCGAACCGTGGCCGTAGGTCGTTTTCTGGACAAGTATGCCGGGGATGTATTGCAGCGCTTCCGGTAAGGTCCGGACCTGCTCGTCATCCAGAAACTTGGAGTCCAGATAGCCGGTCGTGTAGGGAGCCGCACTTTCCTTGCCCTCCAACCGGGTCGCAGTAACGACAAGCGGATCGAGAAATTCCTGGGAGAACAACGGCATGGTGCCCGCGATGAGAAGGATCGAAGTCGTTTTGAGCATGGTTGCCGGGAGAACGGATGAGCGGCGGTTTCCTTAGATTTTTTTACCGTGTATGGTCCGTCGATAGGACTTCGGTTGGTGGACGTTACATTCTGAGGCTTGTCGGATCGGAAAAAACGCCCGAACTGGCCACGATGAAATTTTTTTGCACCGGGAAATTCCGCTTTCTCTACCTGCTGGCTCTGGTCCAGTCGGGATTGTATGGGGCAGTGGTTCGGAGTTTCTAACGGGCACCTGCCTGTTTAAGTTTCACGATGGCCTCGTCGAGCCGGCGGCGGGTGCTGATGAGGTCCGCGTCGAGGCTACGGATCTTCGCATCGCGCTCGGCGATGGCGGCTTCCCATTTTCCGATCTGATCCTTGGCGGCAGCAAGTTCGTTGGTAAATTCCGCGGCATGGGCTTCCTTGGCCTCAAGCGCGTTCGTGGCTTCGATGGTGGCCCGCTGGGTGGACTCGAGGGACTGTTTGAGAATGGTGATATCGTCTTCGAGTTCGGTGGCGCGCCGGGTTTCTGTTTCCGCATGCTGTTTGACTCCGGCGAGCTCGGCGCGGAGCTGGGTCGCCGCACGGTCTGCGCGGCCTTCCTTGGCCCATTGCGTGAAGACGACCGCGGCGAGCACGAGGCAGCCGATGGCGTTGATCATGGGTAGGGATCGTGGATTCATGCTTCAGGGAGTAGGGTCTTTCGACTCGAAGCTGACCTTGGTGACGCCGGCACCGCGGACGGCGTTAAGCACGCCGAGGACCTGCTTGTGGCGTGATTCCGCATCGGCGGAAATCAGGACGCGGGATTCATCCGGTGCGGCCATGGCCTTGAGGCGGGCAGTGATTTCGGATAGGGTGACAATTTCCCGGTCCCACCTCGTGATGCCGCTCTCGTCGATGGAAATCTGGAAGGGCGGTGTCTTGGAATCCGCGACTCCGGTGGAAGCTTCCGGCAGCGCCAGCGGGACCCGGTGAAGCTGGGTCATGCTCAGGCTCACCAGCATGAAGCTGGCTAACAGGAAAAACATGATGTCGATGAGCGGGATGATCTCGATCCGCGCTTCATCGCTTTCCTCGCCGGAGGAGCTGCTTGAGAGTTTGACGGGCATGGCGAAGACTTGAGATTGGGAGTAGCAAGACGGAAGAGCGATTGCTTGAATTCTAGTCCTGAATCTTGTGACTTGCCGCGGAACGGGCTTGTGTCTTGGATGCGAAAACTTCCAGGTCGTGGCCGTGTTCCTTGGCAGATTTTACGAGCAGTTCGGTGTGGTTGATCCAGCGTTCAAGAGAGCTACGGAGGAGGGAAACGCGCTTGCGGAGAAAATTGTAGGGCAGCAGGCAGAGGATCGCGATGGCGATGCCGCAGGCGGTGGCGATGAGCGCCTCGGCGATGCCGCCGGAGACCTTGGTGGCGGCGAGCTGCTCGTCACCGACAAAGGAGAATGAACCCATGATGCCGACCACGGTTCCAAACAGGCCTAGCAAGGGCGCCAAGGTGATCAGCGTGCTGATCACCCACATCCGCGCTTCGGATTTCTCGATGAGATGGGTGGCATGGAGCTGCATTGCGGCGAGCATGGAGGTGTGGGCATGGGTCATGCCTTCGTGCAGGTTGGTTAGAAATGGATCGGCGGTGTTCTTGCCGAGGTCCCAGGCTTTTTCGAAATCGCCGGTGCCGATGGCCGTGCGGGCGCTTTCCTGTATTTCGATCCTCAGGGAACCTTGATGCTTGAGCCACCAGGTCGCACGGTCGAGAAGAACACAGAGTGCGAGAAAAAAAGTGGCGAGGATGGGCCACATGACCCAGCC
>JBBQDJ010000033.1:0-14376 GCA_038319595.1 Verrucomicrobiales bacterium | reverse complement strand
AATCAAGGGTGGCACTGCGCCGGGCGAGAGCACGAGGAAATGATCGCGGGCCATGGCTTTCAGCTCGGGTTCGAGATAGCCGATTTTCACCACCGTGACGGTGTGCAGCAGTGGATCGAGATTCAGCGAGATAAAGTCCTGGCGCTTGTGGAAGGGCTTGCGGCGTTCGGTGACGATCCCATGGACGCCGCCGGTTTTCACCACTGCCTGCCAACCGGCTACCGAATCGTGATTAGAAAGCGTGAGGACTCGACCGGTGATCGCGAATTCATGGCCGTGGACGGGATCGAGCTTACCACCAAGACGAAGCGAAACGTTCGCGCCGACACCGGCGGTTAGACAAGTCTCGATGGCGGCGGAATCTGGGATCGAAGCGAAAATCGCGGTGGCCGGACCACAACCATCGAACGCGGGATGTTCGATCAGAGCCTGCAAGGTGTGAGGCACATCACCCGCCGCGCCGGCGGTGGGATTATCACCGGCGTCGCTGAGGAAAACCGCGTCATGGCCGAGCTTCAGAGCTTGATCGAGGCAGTCCCGCGCGCTGCCCGATGGCGACCCGAAGCAGAATTCCGTGCGGGCCTGCCAATAGCGGTTAGCGATTTCATGTGCTAGGTTCGTCACTGCTTTTACATCCGTGCCGGTCACCACGACGCTGGCCATCGACCGCGCCTGATCGGCCCAAGCATAACCGACCCAGAGTGAGGCATCCCAAACGCCCGGGCGTTCGGATTCCTTTTTCAATGGCGCATAGAGGCTGCGGCCCGGCTCGGCCTCGGTGCTCGACATCTCGCCGGAGACCAGCAACGGAATCCCTATCCGGACGCGGAACAGCGTGCCTTTTTCCTGAATCCACTTCAGCAGCAAACGCACCGCTCGCTCGCGGGTTTCCATCCAGTCCACATGCGGCGCGGTCCGGTAGGTGGTGATCAGATCGACTCCCTCTATCAATTCGTCCGAGATGTTTCCATGCAGATCACTGCTGCACGTGATCGGCAAGTCCGGCCCGAGATTTTTGCGCAACGCCGCTAACAGATCTGCCTCGGCATCGGCCAGCTCCTCGACAGCCATCGCGCCATGGATGTCAAAATAAAACGCATCGATCTCACCCGCTTTTGTTAGAGCTTCGAGAATCTCCCGTTTCATCGCCTCGTAACCATCACGCCGCACCTGCCCGCCGGGGATCGCCCGAAAATGCACGAGTGGCACCGGCGCTATCCCTGCGAACTCCGGCGTCTCCAGAAACGGATAGCGACTGAGCATTTCCGCGCCGCGGGTCGCTAGGAAATCGTCCTTCAAAGTACGCAGCGGCGAGAACGTGCTGCTCTCAATATGGATGCCGGCGATGGCCATGCGGATCGGTTTGCTCATAGGCGGACAGAGGAAAGAAGTGCGGCCTTGGAGCGGCGGATGAGTTCTTCGCTGGCCTCGCGCCAGCAGTATTCATCGTCCTTGGAAAATGTGCCCATGGAGCAAGCTTCGTTTCTGAACTGCATGCCGCCCTTCACTGAGTGACGCGCGCTCAGGTGGATTTCCTGCACACCCGTCGAGGTGACGATTTCCGCTAGATTTTCCGGCGTCACACCACCTCCCGGCATCAGTGAGATGCGCCCGGCCGACTGCTTCACGAGCTCTGAAATCACGGCGATCCCGGCCGGGACGTCCGCCTTGCCTCCCGAGGTTAGAATCCGCTTCACGCCGAGTGCGACGATCGCTTCCAGTGCCTCGCCGAGATCACGGGTCATATCGAAGGCCCGATGAAAGGTGATGTCCAGCGGGCCCGCTGCATCGATGAGTCGGGCACAGCGTTCCGCATCGACCGTTCCATCCGCCTTTAAGCAACCGATCACCACCCCGTCCGCCCCGAGTTCCCGCGCCACCCGGATGTCATCCAGCATCACCTCCATTTCCTCCTCCGAGTAGAGAAAATCATAGCCGCGCGGGCGGATGATCACCATCACGCCCCGAGAAAAAACCCGCCGCACCGCGCGGATCATCCCGGCGCTGGGCGTTGTGCCGCCCTCCGGCAGGTTCGCGCACAGTTCTACGCGGTCCGCTCCGCTTCTTTCCGCCGCCAGCGCGGACGCCATCCCGTCGATACAGATTTCCAACATGACGGGGCTACTTTGCCAGCGACCGGGCGCTTGGCAATCGCCTTCACTTCCTTTGTTGACCAGTCCCTGGAATTTATGAACCCGCGCAATGGTGGTGGGATGAATTTCACGAGAGTTGTCTTCGTCGGGAGTATTGGTGCCATGGTGCTTGCGCGAGTGGAATCCACGCTTACAGAATTCCCATGAGTTCATGGAAGGCTGCCTACGAAGGCTCTCTAGCAGCGGACGCATTGGCGATGCCGGTGCACTGGTATTATGACCGCGAGGCCCTGCGGCGTGACTACGGAACGGTGGATCATTTCATGGCTCCAAGGAATCCGCATCCGGGCAGCATCCTGTGGCGCTCGGTCTATCAGCCGCTCAACGCCCAGGGCGACATCCTGCGGGAGCAAGCCGTTTATTGGGGACAGCGGGATGTTCATTATCACCAATTCCTCAAGGCAGGGGAGAACACGCTGAATTTCAAACTCGCCACCGAGCTGTTCAACTTTGTCGCGGAGAACGGCGGCTATGACGCGGACGCTTGGCTGGATCGTTACATTTCGCGGATGCTCGAAGCGGGCTGGCACCGCGATACCTACTTGGAGGAATATCACCGCGCGTTCTTCACCCGCTACGCGCAGGGTAAGGCGCCACGCAAATGTGGCATCAGCGACGAACACATTGGTGGTCTCGCGACGGTCCCGGCATTGCTGGCCGCGCTGGAAGGGACTCCACGCGAGGAATTGCGGCGGATCGTGAAGGAACACGTCGGCCTGACTCACGCCCATGGGGACGTGCTCAGGGCGGCGGACACTTTGGTGCGGCTGTTATGGGCCGTGGCAGAGGGTGATCCGCTGCATGAAGCCATCCGCCGCGAAGGCGGCGATTGGCTATCAGGAAACAAGGCGGATTCGTGGCTCGACCAACCCGACGAACACGTGGTGGGCTCGCGGTTCAGCCCCGCCTGTTATATCGCGGAAGCCATGCCCGCCGCGCTCTATCTGGCATGGAAATATCATGACAATTTCCCAGCAGGGGTCACTGCGAATGCCATGGTCGGCGGTGACAACTGTCATCGCGGTGCGGTGGTCGGCAGCCTGCTGGGAGCCGCCTGCGAAGTGCCGGAGGCGTTGCGGTTCTGATAGAAAAAGCCGCCCAGGATAGGAAGCCGCCGCGAATATTCCTGTCAGTTAGCGCCGTTCGTTAAGAATTCTAGCGATGATATCTCACTTTCTTTCGTCAGTGGCTTCGATCACGAAGGCGGGGCGGGAGAGCACGCCTTTGGAAATCGCTCCATAGTGGTCAGAGCGCCAGAAGTTCTTCAAATCGTCTGCGGTGATGAGTTGGAGGCCTGGGGAAGCGACGGCGGGATTGCAGAGGATATAGAGATTTTCTGTGGCGATGTAGCCGCAGACATTGAGGGTGTGACCGGCGCTGCCACCGGGGTATTGCGGGCCGATGTATTTGAAATCGACGACCACGGGACGCCCGGCATCGAGTTCGCTTTTGAGGAAGACGGTGGCTTTCTCGAAACCGTCGTCATCCGGCGTGAAGGTGATGAGCTTCCACTGCTGGCCGATCTTCGCCGAGGCATCTAGCAGATGGCCCCAGTCGGTGCCAGTACCGAGCGGGGAAGGGCAGAGTCGCTTGAAGTCCCAGCCACCGATTTTGCTGCCTTGAAAGCGGGCGAAGGTCGCGCAGGCGGTGGAGCCGCAGTTGTTGTAACCTTGATGGACATGCGGCATCTGCACGAAGGCAAACTTGCCAGGCTCGCCACTGCGCTGCCGGTATTCGATGAGTTTCAAAAGATCGGCCCCCTGTTGGGCGGAGGAGTTGGCGGAAGGCTGTGCAGGATGCCCGGTTGCGCCCGTGGGTTTCAGTTTGGAGGCCTTCGTCCAGTTAGACTTCGCGGCATCCAGATCACCGGCTTGAAACTGCATTTCGCCCAGCACGACGAGGCCTGAGGGCTCGTTGAGTTCCGCAGCGCGTTCAGCGAGGCGGCGTGCCTGCGCGGCATCGGGTGGCACCCCTTCGCCGGAAAGATAAGCCATCGCCGCAGATGAGGCGGCCCGGCCGTTGCCACCCGCCGCCGCTTTCTTCCAATACTCGAGAGCCAGCGGGATGTCCTGGTCCGTGCCTTGCGCTCCGAAGTAGCACTGGCCGAGGTTGAACGCCGCCTGGGTGGACCGTTCCGCCGCCGCTTTGAAATAGCCAAAAGCGATCACCGGATTGCGCTCGATGACGCTGCCGCGCAGATAGGCAACTCCAACCAAGTCCATCGCCTCCGCATCGCCCCCATCCGCTGCTAGATGTGCCCACTTCAGCGCTTCCATATCGTCCTTGGTGACTCCGGTTCCATCTCGATAGCACAGCGCCAGCGTCCGCTGAGCGGTGAGATCCCCACTAACCGCCTTGCTGCGTAGGGCCTCCAGTTCGGTATCGGCCGTTGCGGGTAAGATGGTGAAATTCATTAGAATTACGGCGAGGATGATGAAGGAGTTAGATGGCATGGTGGATGATGAAGAGTTATTGTTAGAAACTTGGCTGTGGCGGGAAACTCGTAAAACAACCGCTGAGCCGGACCGGAGGGTGGAAAAAGGGTGGATTCGGTAAAACTTGAATGCGGGCCTAGTTCTTCAGAATAATCCGATGCCGGGCTTTGCCGGCCCGGAGATGGTCGAGTGCCGCGTTCACGTCCTTCATTGCGAACGTTTCCGTCACCGGCGCGATCTGATGGCGGGCGCAGAAATCCAGCATCGTCGCCACCGTCGCCGGAGATCCGAGCGGTGAACCGGAAATCGACCTCCGCTGACCGATCAGCGAAAACGCCGCCACTGGCACCGGTTCCAATACCGCGCCGACGAAATGCAGACGCCCATCCGGAGCGAGCGCGGCGATGAAGAGGTCCCAGTCGAGAGTGACATTCGCCGTGACGAGGATGAAATCGAATGATCCGGCCAATTTCGCGAGCGCCGCCCGGTCCCGTGTGGCGACGACGTGGTGCGCCCCCAGTTTCCTCGCTTCGTCCGCCTTTGATTCGCTGGAGGTGAAAGCCGTCACCTCGCAACCCCACTTGTTCAAAAACTGCAATGCCAGATGGCCCAGTCCGCCGATGCCGATCACTCCTACCCGATCCGTCGGCTTGACCCCGAAATCGGTGATCGGGGCGAAGACCGTGATCCCACCGCAAAACAGTGGCCCGGCAGTGGCGGGATCCAGCGTGGCTGGCAGCTTGATCGCCCATTCCCAGTCCGCACGCACCCGGTCGGCGAAACCGCCGTGGCGGCCGACGATGGTTTGCTCGGCACCCGCGCAAAGATTGTGATTTCCCGATAGACAGGGCCGGCAGGCGAGGCAACTGCCCGCGAACCATCCCAAGCCCACGCGGTCGCCGACGGAAATTCCTTTCACTTGGTCGCCGGCCTTCTCCACGGTGCCGATCACCTCGTGACCAGGTACCAAGGGGTAGCTGGCGTTTCCCCAGTCGTTGTCGATCATCGAAAGATCCGAGTGACAAATCCCGCAGGATTCCACTTTGATCTGAACCTGCTCGGGGTGGAGTTCACCCACTTCGAACTCGATCTCTGCAAGTGCTTTTCCCTGATTTGTGGCCGCCCAGCCGTGGAATTTATCGGTCATGCCGAATCGTGTAGGAAAAAAACTGACAAGCAAATGACGATTGCGACAAAATGACGGTTGCCAAAGTGCTGGAAATTCACGATTGGATCGCTAGCAAAGATGCCAAATTGTTTGTCCTCCCTGTCTGAAGGTCTCTTTTCCGCCGTCGATTCCATCCAACTCGCTCTCAAAACTGCTCCGAAAGTCCATTCTCTTGCCTACTCAATGAAAAAATCCAAGATCTTCCGGCCCCTTCAACTCCTTGTCCTTCTCGCTGGCTGCTTCGGCTACGCCACGGCTGCACCCTACGGTCCCAATGGACGGGAAACCCGTTGGACCCAGCCCAATGGCGAGGTCATACCACTCAAGGTCTTCGGTGACGAATACTACGCCCGTGTTGAATCGCCCGCCGGCTACACGTTGGTCTTCAGCGACAACACTTACTACTACGCCCAGCTTTCTGCGGATGGGAAATCCCTTGAATCCACCGGAGTTCCTGCCGAACAGGCCGCTCCCGGCGGCTTGGGCCAACACCTCGACCTTCCCAAGGAAGAAATCGCCGCCAAGGCCAAAGTCAACCACGTCAAATATGACACTGAGCGCAACAATCGCTGGAACCGACGTGTCGATGCAGTGCGGAAAATCAAAAACGCCGCCAATGGCGTCGCGTTGAAAGGCCCGGAAGCTGCTGACGCTAAAATCAATGCTGCGCCGGTCCTCGGCGATAAGCTCGGTCTCACGATTCTCGTCCAATTCCCGAATGACCCTGCCACCTCCGGCTCGGATGCGGTCGATTTCCCGGTCAGCCGAACCAAAGCCGTCCGCTACCTCAATGAGGTCGGCTACAACGATGATGGCAATACCGGCTCGGTTCGCGACTTCTTCTATGACCAGTCCAACGGCTTGACCACCTACACCCAGAAGGCCACCACCATCGTCACCCTGCCACACCCCCGTAATTACTACAATTACTCCGATTATCCGGCCAACAAAACCCTCTATGTGGACATCGACGTTGCCGCGAGCGACATCATCGATGACGCCGTGACCGTCCTGAAAAGCGAAGGGTTTGATTTCTCGGGTCTCACGGTGGACACCGATGGCCAGGCGATTGCGACCAATGTCCTTTTCGCCGGTCCCGATTCCGGCGTCTTTGCACGCGGCCTGTGGCCCCATCAATTCCACGTGAACCGTACGATCACCGTCGGAGTCGGCGACAGTATCACCCTTTACAACTACCAGATCACCAACATTGAGGATACCAAGCCGGTCATCGGCACCTTCTGCCACGAAAACGGCCACCTGCTTTGCGACTACCCTGACCTCTATTCGTTCGATGGAGAGGGTGTCGGCGAGCACTGCCTGATGGGTTCTGGAAACTACCTCAACGACGGCAAGACCCCTTCGCCCATCAACGGCTATCTGAAGGACATCGTCGGCTGGGGAAATGTCACTGCTATCACGCCGGATCAATTCCTCACCGTGAAGCTGCCCAGCACCGGAAATATAGGCTACCGCATCGATAACCCAAACGCGTCTACCGAGTTTTTCTTCGTGGAAAACCGGGGAAATGGCGACAAATGGGCTCAATATTCTAACGACAAGGGCATTGCCATCTGGCACGTTGACGAAACCATCGACGGCAACCTTCGGGGCGGCGCGCACTATGGCATCGCTCTCGAACAGGCCGACGGCGATGAGGACTTGGAAAACGGCCGGAACCGCGGTGACAGCGGCGATCTCTTCGATCGAGCCACTCCCAAGTTCACGGACGGCACCACCCCTGACGCCCGCTGGTGGGACGGCAGTAAATCCTTCATCGACGTCCAAGTCCTTTCAAACATCGGTGCGAAAACAACCGTCGCCTTTGGTGGCATCCCGCCCAACACCATCATCGTCCAAAGCCCGAACGGCGGCGAGGTGTTCTTCAAAGATTCCAATTACCCCATCTCTTGGGATTCCAATATCGTCGGAAATGTTAGGATCGATCTCTACAAAGGCGGGCAATTCGAAAGGAACATTTCCCTCACCGAAGTGAACGACGGCTTCTTCGCCTGGCCGGTCCCTAAAAAGCTGACTCCCGCCACCAACTACACGATCCGCATCAGCAGCCTGACCAATCCGGTGCCTACGTTTGACGATAGTGACGCATTTTTCACGGTGACTGATGCAACCTTCCCGCCGACCAACGCGTTGCCCTTCGGCTGGTATAAGCCCGGGTTCGCTTCCACCGGCTGGGATGTCACCAGCTCGACCTCCTTCGAAGGCACACGTTCGCTCAAATCGAAGCCCACGACTGACGGTAAAACTGCCGCCATCGCTTATCGCTCGATTTTCAATGCCGGCACGGTCAGTTTCTACCTCAAGATTTCATCTGAGAAAGGCTTTGATGTCAGCAGATTCTACATCGACGGCAAGGCTCAAGCGTTTTTGAAGGGCGGTCCCACGGGAATCTCCGGAGACAAGACCTGGCAGTTTTACCAGTTTGCAGTTCCTTCAGGAAAACACGAACTCATGTGGACCTATGAGAAAGACAGCAGTTACGCCGGCTTGAAGGACACCGCGTGGCTCGACGGTGTGACCTTGCCCCCGGGCACTCAGGAAATCGTCGTGCAACAACCTGAAGGTAATACGCTGGTCGATGGCGAAAGCACCAGAACCTTTTCGGATGTCCCGATCAACGAAACTTCCAAACCCTTGGTCTTCACCATCAAGAACAAAGGTAAGGCTTATTTGCTAGATATCGGTGTTACTAAAGTCGGCAACGACGCCTCAGATTTCAAGGTCGATAAGCTGGGCAAGACCATGCTTGCCCCCGGTGAGAGCACCACCTTTGAAGTCACGTTTACACCCAGCAATTACGGTTTGAGAACCACCCAGATCCGCATCGCCAGCAACGACGGCGATGAAGGCAGGTTCGCAATCGATCTTAAAGGCACCGGAGTGGGTCTTCCGAAAATCGGAGTTAACCAACCTTCCGCCAATCCGTTGAAAGACGGAGATTCCCGCAACTTTGGCATCGCAGCGGTGGATTCCGAAGGCAATGTGAAGAAGTTCACTATCATTAACAACGGCGCTTCCGTTCTGAATGAGTTAAAAGTCGGTAAGTCAGGCCCTAACAAGGAGGATTTTGCCATCGGAACGCTGGGCGTGAAATCGCTTGAGCCCGGGGAGTCGACCACCTTCACCGTGACCTTCACTCCTTCCGACTTGGACGTTCGCACAGCAACCCTACACGTGGAAAGCAACGACACACGATCCGGCCCGTTCGACATCGTAGTGTCCGGTAAGGGGTCACCGTCCAATCTCAAGCGCACCAGTCCCGCCGCCAGTGCGAGTCTTGTGGACGCGGTTCTTGGCTCGCCGGCTTCCTCAGGCGTTTCTGCGGCGTCCACCGCAGTCGAAGTGGTGAACGGTCACAAGTATCTTGCTCTGACCGTTGCCAAGAATTCCGGTGGGGTTTCTCCGGGAACCGTGGAGGTTTCTTCCAACCTGCTGGATTGGTATAGCGGTCAAAAACACACGACCATCCTGATCGACGACGAAGCCACCCTCAAGGTTCGCGACAATACCCCGATCACCCAGGACGCCAAGCGCTACATCCGTCTGAAGTGAGCCCGTTTTAATCTGTGAATTTCATCAAGGTCGCCGGCTACGATGCCCGGCGACCTTTTTTTGTGAGGCTTGGCGGGGTAGGGAAATTTGCGATCGCAATGAAGGAGGATCGGCGTTAAGCACCGACCCATGAATCGGCGAAAATTTATCGGGATCTCCACAGCAGCGGTTTCCCTCTCCTCAGCACGGGGGGCGACGGAGGAAAAGCCGCAACTCACATTCGGCCTGATCACCGACGTGCAATACGCCGATGCGGATTCGGAAGGGGAGCGCCATTATCGGGAGTCGCCCGGCAAGCTCAAAGCGGCGGTCGAGTGGCTGGCGGCAAAGAAGCTGCCGTTCACACTGCATTTGGGGGATTTCATCGACCGGGATTACGGTTCATTTGCCGTGGTGCTGCCGTTGTTGGAGCCGCTTGGCCATCCGGTGCGGCATTTGTTGGGAAATCACGACTACACGGTGCCGGACATGGAGAAGGGGCGGATCGTTAGGACGCTGACGATGGCGCATGATTACTATCAGTTTCAAAGTTCGGGTGTGCGCTTCGTGATGCTGGATACCAATGACCGGTCGACCTACAAGTATGCCCAAGGTTCTCCCCAAGATCTCGAAAGCGAGGCGTTGTTGAAAAAACTGGCCGCTGAAAACGTCAACAGTGCGAAGCCATGGAATGGCGGTATCGCCACAGCCCAGCTCGAGTGGCTGGAGAAAGAGCTGGCGGCGGCAGATGCGGCGAAAGAACCGGTGATCCTCTGCGGTCACCATCCGCTGCTACCGGAGAACGGCTATCAGGTTTGGAACAATGCGGAGGTGCTGGCCGTGATCGACCGGCATTCCTGTGTGAAGGCCTATTTCAACGGTCACAACCACGCCGGTGCCGAAGCGGTTAGAAACGGGATTCCCTACATCACCTTCAAATCCGTGCTGCACGAACCGGGGGTAAATTCCTATTCGGGCATCCGCCTGTTTGCCGACCGCTTGGAAATCGAGGGCAACGGCCGCGAGGTTTCGCGAGTGATTCCACTGGGCAAGGTCTGAAGCGCGGTGACGCTTCGCTTCCCGCCGCACCCCATAGAATACTCGTAGCCGTTTTAGAAATGATATCACCTGAAATGGGCGGCCCAACGGAAGGGAAAAGGGCGTCTCGTCCCTTCTCGTCGAGCTCACATTCCCAGCCGCCTCCGTGATCCTCCTCAAAAGATCTCGGCGGAAGTGGAGCATAGGAGATTCGAACTCCTGACCTCTTCATTGCGAACGAAGCGCTCTACCAACTGAGCTAATGCCCCTCATTACCCCGCAGCGCAGTGCCTGACATTTGAAAACCGGCAACGCAAGAGGGAAGTGTAGAATCCATTCACAACCTGACTTTTGCGCAAAAAAAATTCGGAATGATTAACAATGTTTTGCCAAAACCGGCGGATGCTTCATGATCTGCCTCATGAAATTGGTTTTCTGGATCTTTCCGTCCTGCGCATTCATCCTTGCCCTCTCCAGCTGCGGATCGAACTCGGGAAACCCAGGGGATCCGTCGGTAGTTACCGGACCCTTTGACAAGAATGGCAATTACGTCGAAGAATGGGCCGACAACCCTTCGAAATGGCGGAAGTCCGGTGGCTCAGCATCGCCTCACGAGCAAAAATCCGACGAACTGCCGGAGATCGCGAAAAACGACCAACCCCCGCAGAACTCGGTTCCGTTGGTCACAGCGCCTTCACCCAAACCAGCGCCGGTCATCGCGAAGACCGAGGTGAAAGAACCCACCTCCAAGCCGAAGACGACCGAGAAGAAGCCCGAACCGGTTGTGGTGAAAGCCAAACCGAAACCGAAACCCGTGGTCAAGGCAAAGCCGAAATCCACCCGCTACGTGGTGAAGAAGGGGGATTCCCTCTCGTTGATCGCAAGCCGTACCGGTTCATCGGTCACCGCGATCAAGAGTGCTAACGGCATTTCGGGAACGATTATCCAGCCAGGCCAATCGCTGATCATCCCGAAAAAATAGCGGTCACCTCCTTGTGGGAGCCGCTCTAACGCCTGCGGCCCCGCTTCGGACGACCGGCCTTGCCGGGCTGATTCGCCATTTGCTCCGCCTCGGCAAATCGGATCGGATCGAAAATCCGCAGTTGGTTTTGGAACTGCACAGGGGTGGTCTGATAGAACTTGAGGAATTGACGGTAAAACGAGTTGATCGACATAAAACCGAGCTCTTTTGAGATGTCTTCCGGATCTTTTCCACCCTCCAGTTTCCTTCTGGCGACCACCATCCGTTCTAGATTCATCCAATGCTTCGGTGGAAGTCCGATGTCTCTAACGAACAAAGTATGAAAATACCGGCTGCTGCATCCCAGGGCGCTGCAAACATCTGCAACCCGGTAGCCCTTGCGGAAGGCAAGACGTTCTAGGCAATGGTCGCCCCCCGAGAAAGCCTCGACGACACGCCAGGTTTGGATGGAGCGGATGATTCTCAAAGAATAAGGGCGATGGACAACAGCAACGCTAAATTTCACGATCAAATCAGATTTGGTCAATCTACCATTTCGGCACTATTTTCAGACTTTTACAGTCGCCTCTTGTTCGAGAATTTCTGCGCCGACGGGACCGCATGGGGAGGCGGATGAGTCCGCCCCATGATCCGGACCCCGAGGGATCAAAATCAGAGTCGTTTTCCACCCAACTTCCGCCATATTGGAAGTGTGCAGTCCATCGATGCCATCGTGACCCGAACCACCCGCTTGACGGAAACCAGCCTCATTGTCCATTGGTTCACCGAAAGCCAGGGCTTGGTCAAAACCGTCGCAAAGGGTGCGCGTCGCGCGAAAAGTCCCTTCAATGGGCAGATCGACCTCTTTTTCGGCGGTGAAATCACCTACACCCGCTCCCCGCGGAGCGATCTACACACGCTGCGTGAGGTGGCGATCCACCATTGGCGGCAGGGGCTCAGGCGGAATTACTCCACCACGCTACTGGCCGCCTATTTTTGCCAGCTTCTGGAGATGGCCGTGGAGCCCGAGCACCCGGATGCCACGCTGCATGATCTTTTGAAGCGTGCGCTCGACCATCTCGACACCACCGAACCCACGCTCCGCGCGCTTCGCCACTTCGAATCCGAGCTCGCGCGCCTGCTCGGAGTGTCCCATCATCGGCAGTCCCCGGACGCTTCACTGAAAGAGGCTCTTGGCCAGTTGCCCGCCACCCGAAACGACTTGATGGAAAGACTTTCTCCGACCAGCGATTTCAGCTCGTCAGACGGCTGAAACCAACGATAGTACCTCCAATCCCACGATTTATGGACTCCCCTACCGCTACCCTCATTGGAATTCTACACGACCGCGTGGAGTCTCTGCGCGCCGCCGGCAATCTCCCTGAAGCCCTTCACGCCGCAAACGCAGCCGTTGAAAAATCCCAGCACACGCTGGGACCTAACCTCGACAGCATCGACGCCTTCGCCTCCGCCCTCGAAATCCGGGGTGACGTGCAGCGTGAGCTTAGTGATTTCGAAGCCGCCCGAGATGACTATCGCCAGGCGATCGACCAGCTACAGGACCGCCCGGATAAGTTCGATCAAGTGGGTCGGCTTCATGCCGCACTGGGTGCCGCCTATGATGGGCTCGATCTCGAACAACGCGCGGTGAACCACTGGATCAAGGCCATCGAATACTTCGAAAAATACGACCCTCCGCTGCTTCTCGACGTCGCCACCCTCTCTAACAATCTCGGCTTCATCGCCAAGGCCAATGGTGACCTCGACAGCGCCGAATCCCATTTCCTCCGCGCGCTCGAAATCACCCACTCGCAGCTCGGCCAAGAGCACGAGCAAACCGCCACCGTCTCTAGCAACCTCGGTGCGCTCTATCAAGCTGCTGGTTTCCAAGAGCAGTCCCGCGAAATGCACATGATCGCCTTGGAAACCCGCCGCAGCATCCTGGGCGAGGAACATCCCGATACCGCGCAATCCCATAACAACCTCGCGCTCGCCCTGCTCAACACCGGCGACCGCTCGTGGGCTCGCCGCCATTTCGAAAAATCCCTCGCCGCCTACGAAGCCCTCGGCCCCGACTATGCTGCCGACCTCGAAGCCGTCGCCTCGAACTACTGTGACTTCCTCCGCGAGGAAGGCGAAACGCAACTGGCCGACGTCATTGCCGGCCGCGTTCGTGACGTGATCGGCGAACCGGCGGTTTGAGGTTCTCTTTTCTCATGATCCTCCGAGGTGCGTCTCGCAGGCTTCATGGGAGGTGAGGCTTGTCTTGGGTTGGCAATTGAGTGGAAACTGCCAGCGTACTGAGTGTTTCATGTGAACCGAAAGTCGTTGCTTCGAAAGATTGATCCACCCCCGACGTTCTTACTCCTTCATGAAAATTTCCTGCAAGTCTGCCATCTTCCTGGTTCTGCCTGTTTTTATTGCAACCGCCTCAGCCAAAGAGCCCGGTACGACCCATGGGATCATCGACCTGAGCAAGCCGGAGCGTCCGGCCGACGCGGTCGAGCTGGTCGGGGAAAGTGGCTATCAGCTCAGTCCCGATGGCAGCAGTCCTTGTCGCTGGGTCTTCAAGGACGGCGTCCTCACTGCTTCTCCTGAGTGGGACAGTGTCGTCACCAAGGATACCTATCAGGACTTCCGGATGCACGTGGAGTTCAATGTCAACGCCGTGGAGAATTCCAAGGACCCCGAGGGCAATGGCAACTCGGGGGTTTATATCCAACAGCGCTACGAGGTGCAGATCCTCAACTCCTTCGGGGTCTCCGCGGAGGATTACAAAGCCAGCTATTGCGGCAGCATTTACAAACAGAAAAAGCCCGACCTCCTCGTCTCCAAGAAAGCAGGTGAGTGGCAGACTTATGAGATCGCTTTCCGCGCCGCCCGTTTCACCGATGGAAAAAAAACCGAGAACGCGCGGATCACCGTCTATCAGAACGGACAACTGATCCACGATGACTACTCCATCACTGCCAAGACCGGTGCTGGTCAGAAGGAAGGTCCCGAGCCCGCACCCATCAAACTCCAAGGGCATCACAACCCGGTGCAATTCCGCAACGTTTGGGTTCAGAA